>NZ_JAFLWU010000032.1:0-56891 GCF_017316265.1 Pseudomonas sp. Marseille-Q1929 | reverse complement strand
GCGGGGCGGCTAACCCGGCGTCCTGCCGGGTTGCCCACGGATTCAAGCCTGCGTTCGGCCAGCGTGTTTGACGGGGCGACCCCAGATCAAAAGCCAGAGCGCGGCGGCCTTAAAGCCGACCGGTATTGCTCGTGTCGTTCACCGCTTGATCGTTCCCACGCTCCGCGTGGGAATGCATCCCTGGACGCTCTGCGTCCGCTCTTGAAGGCGTGACGCAGAGCGTCATCGGCGGCATTCCCACGCAGAGCGTGGGAACGATCAGCAAGTTTCATGGCATCAGGACACAAACCTGTACAAAAGTTGAATTATTGTCGAATTCGCTTAAATCAGCTACAGGCCTTGAGATAGAGCATTCAACCAAAAAAACCAAGCCTTCCCCAACCCCTCGTTTTTGCGAAATGTGTCACAGGGCCATACATCCCCATGGCACTTTTATGTCTTTGTGGTGACCAAGCCTGCGAATGTAGGAAGTTTCACTCACAAGGATGCGAAATGTCTTTCGACGCTTTACCTAGAACAAAACCGTCTGTTTTGCTGCAGTCTTGCGTCGCCACCTGTTCCCTTGTCGGTTTCCTGACCAGCGCAGCGGCTTTGGCGGCTGAGCCGCAAGCGCCTGCCCAACAATTACTCCTGCAGCAACAACGTGAACGCGCCCAGCGCGAGCAGTTGGAGCAATCCCCCGACGTCCGTCTCGAAGCGCCGCTGGACAGCGCCGGCAACTTGCGTTTGCCGCGCAATGAAACGCCTTGCTTCAAGATCGACCGCGTGGTGCTCAGCGGCGACCAGGCCGAAGACTTCCAGTGGGCCCTACGCGCCGCCAACCCGGCAGATGATCCGGTGCAAGGCCGTTGCGTGGGCTCCGCCGGTATCAACCTGACGATGAAGCGCATTCAAAACGCGATCATCGCCAAAGGCTTTATCACCACCCGCGTCCTCGCCGAGGCCCAGGATTTGAATCAGGGCACGCTGTCGCTGGTGCTGGTGCCAGGGCGGATCAAGCACATCCGCTTTGCCGAAGGCACCTCCGCCCGCGCCAATTATTGGAACGCCATGCCCGCATCGCCGGGTGATGTGCTGAACCTGCGCGACATCGAGCAGGCGCTGGAGAACTTCAAGCGCGTGCCCACCGCCGAAGCCGACGTGCAGATCACCCCGGCCGAAGGCGCGGATGCGCAGCCGGGTGAAAGTGATGTGGTGATTGCCTGGAAGCAGGCGATCCCGGTACGCGTCAGCCTGTCGGTGGACGACTCCGGCAGCAAGCAGACCGGCAAGTACCAGGGCAATGTCGCGCTGTCGCTGGACAACCTGGCCAGCCTCAACGATCTGTTCTACATCAGCTTCAACCATGATTTGGGCGGTGGCCAAAGTGGCGACCGTGGGTCCAAGGGCCATACCGTGCACTACTCGGTGCCCTACGACTATTGGCAGTTGAGCCTGACGTCCAGCGAGTACGACTACCACCAGACGATTGCCGGGGTGAACCAGGCGTATTCCTACAGTGGCCGCAGCCGGACCAATGAGGTGCAGCTGTCGCGGGTGATCTACCGCGATGCAGTGCGCAAGACCACCGTGTCGGTCGGCGGTTGGAGCCGCACCTCCAGCAACTACATCGAAGACACCGAGATCGAACTGCAACGCCGGCGCATGGCCGGTTGGCAGGCCGGGATCAACCACCGTGAATTCATCGGCGCGAGCACCCTCGACCTCGGTGTCGGCTATCGCCGTGGCACCGGCGCCCGTGATGCATTGCGCGCGCCTGAAGAGGAAAACGGCGAAGGCACCTCGCGCTCGCAGATCATTACTGCCAACGCCCAATTGCAGCTGCCGTTCACTCTGGCGGACCAGCGCCTGCGCTACATCGCCGGCTGGCGCGGGCAGTGGAACCGTACGCCGCTGATCCCCCAGGACCGCTTTTCGATTGGCGGGCGCTACACCGTGCGCGGCTTTGACGGCGAGCAGATCCTCTCGGCCGAACGCGGCTGGACCTTCAGCAACGACCTCGGCCTGAGCCTGGCCAACACCGGCCAGGAACTCTACCTGGGCGTGGACTATGGCGAAGTCGGCGGGCATTCCACCCAGTACCTCTCGGGCCGACGCCTGGCCGGCGCGGTGGTGGGCCTGCGCGGCGGCTACAAGCAGTTTTCCTATGACATCTACACCGGCAAGCCCCTGGAAAAACCCAAGGGTTTCCAGACCGCCGACGTGACCAGTGGCTTCAGCGCCAACTGGTCATTTTGAAGGAGGCCACGATGCACCACGACACCCTGGAGGTGCTCGCCCCCGAGCGGGCCGACAGCCCCATCGACGAAGCCCAGGTGCTGGGCTCGGCGGTGTGGCTGTGGATGCACTCGGCGGCCCATCGCGATGCGCCGTTGCACAGCCTGTCCACGCTGTTGCTGCCGGCGATCAAGCGGCGCCAGTTCATCTTGATCAGCGAAGGCGGGCGGCCGGTGTTTTTCCTCTCGTGGCTCAACCTCAGTGCCGACGCCGAGGCGCGCTACCTACGCACGCCGGCGGTGTGCCTGCCAGCGGAGGATTGGGACAGCGGCGAGCGGTTGTGGATCAACGACTGGGTCGCGCCGTTTGGCCACACCCGGCGCATCAGCAGCTTGCTGCGCCGCCGATTATGGCCCGGCAAGGTGTTCCGCGCGCTGCACCACAAAGGCGAAGAGCGCGGCTTGCGCGTCTTGAATTTCCAGGGCATCGCCGTCCTGGACCTGGAGGCGCAAGCCTGGTTTGCCACTCACCCGTTACCCAGCGACGCGCTCTGATCAGCCACCGCGCAAAGGATCTGCATGAATAAGCATCTGTTTCGAGTTGTATTCAACAAGGCCCGCGGCCTGCTGATGGTGGTGGCCGAGAACGTCAAGAGCGCCTGCAAGGCCCCCGGCACCACGCGCGGCGTGTCCCAGGTAAGCCCGGTCACCGCAACCCTCACGCCGCTGCGCTTTGCGTTGATGGTGGGCATGGGCTGGGTCACCCTGGTGGCGCCGGTGCAGGCCCAGGTCGTGGCCGATGGCTCGGCACCGGCGGGCCAGCGCCCGACCATCGGTGCCGCTGGCAATGGCGCGCCGGTGGTGGACATCACCCGCCCGAGCGACGCGGGCGTGTCGCGCAACACCTATTCGCAGTTCGACGTGGACAAGCGCGGGGTGATCCTCAACAACGCCGCGACCAACAGCCAGACCCAACTGGCCGGCTGGATCGAAGGCAACCGCGCGCTGGCCAACGGCAGTGCGCGGGTGATTCTCAACGAAGTCAATTCGAGCAACCCGAGCCAGCTGCGTGGGTTTGTCGAAGTGGCCGGTTCCAAGGCCCAGGTGGTGATTGCCAACCCGTCGGGCATCGCCTGTGAAGGTTGCGGCTTTATCAACGCCGACCGCGCCACGCTGACCACCGGGCGCGCGCAGTTCGAGAACGGACTGATCAGTGGCTATCAGGTCTCGGGCGGCAAGATCAGCATCGGAGGCGAAGGCATGGACAGCAGCCGCGCCGACTACACCGAGATCATTGCGCGCACGGTCGAAGTGAACGCGGGCATCTGGTCCAAGGACTTGACCATCAAGGCCGGCACCACCGGTACCGCGCCCGCTGACACGCCTGCCGTGGCCATCGACGTGGCGCAACTGGGCGGCATGTATGCCGGCAAGATCACCCTGGTGGGCAACGGTGCTGGCGTGGGCGTGCGCAACGCCGGGCAGATCGGCTCCAGTGCCGGCGAAGTGGTGATTGGCAGTGATGGGCGTATCGAAAACCGTGGCCAGATCAGCAGCGCCACCCAACTGACGGCCACCGCTGACAAGGGCATCGACAACAGCGGCACGCTATACGCCCAAGGCAATCTGGACCTCAAGAGCGCCGCCGATATCGACAACAAGGGCATTGCGTCCGCCCAGGGCGATGCCCGCCTGACCGCCAAGGGCGCGATCCGCAGCCAGGCCGGTTCCGCACTCGCGGCGGGCGTCGACAGCGCCGGCAAGCTGGGTGACAGCGGCTCGTTGACCCTGACTTCGGCCGGCACGATCACGGCCAAGGGGCAGAACCTTGCGGCGCAAAAGCTCACCGCCAGCGCCGCGCAGGTTGACCTGAGTGACAGCCAGACCTCGGCCCAGACCGTCGACCTGACCAGCACCGCTGGCAACCTGGACCTGCGCCGCAGCCGCGTCACCGCCAGCCAGGCCCTGACCGCCAACGCCAATCAGGCATTGCTCAGCGATGCTGCCCAGGTCGGCGCGGCGCAGATCGGCGTCACCGCGCTGGACCTGTCCAACGTCGGCGGCAAATGGGTGCAGACCGGCACTGCCGGCATGCGTGTGACCGTCACGCGCAACCTCGACAACAGCAGCGGCATCCTTGCCAGCGGCGGCGGCCTCGACGTCAGTGCCGACAGCCTGAACAACGGCGGCGGCCTGGTGCAGTCCGGTGCGCTTGGCGACTTGTCCGTCAGCGCACGCCAGCACCTGGCCAACGGCAACGGCAAGCTGGTGAGCGCCGCGCAACTGACCCTCAACGGCGGCAACCTGGATAACAGCAACGGGCAGATCACCGCTGGCGGCGCGCTGGGAGTCACCGCCGCGCAATTGAACAACGCCAAGGGCACCGTCGCGGCCACGCAGACGCTGACGGTCAAGGCCGGCAGCGTATTGAACCAGGGCGGCACCCTGGGTTCGGTGGCGGGCGACCTGCTGCTCAACAGCGACGCAACGGCGCTCGACAACACCGGCGGGCGTCTGGAAGCCGCGAAGGCGTTGACCGTCAACGCACAAGGCTTGAACAACAGCAGCGGGGTGATCACCGGCGCGCAATTGTTGCTCAATACCCAAGGCCAGCAACTGAACAACGCCCAGGGCACCCTGAATGCCAGCGATACGCTGACCGTTGACAGCGGCGTACTGAACAACGACGGCGGCATCGTGCAGGCCAAGTCGAGCCTGAAGATCGACACCCACGGCCAGCAACTGAGCAACCGCAATTCCGGCAGCACCGGTGGCATCCTCGGCCAGCGAGACGTCATCGTGCGTGCGGGCCAGTTGCTCAACGACCAGGGTTTTATCGGTAGCGCCGCCACCCTCGACGTCAACGCCCAGCACCTGAGCAACCAGGCCGGCCTGTTGCGGGCCGACGGGCACCTGCTGTTGACCGCCGCCAGTGTGGATAACAGCAGCACCCAAGGCGCCAACCAGGGCATCAAGGGCCAGTCCGTCGCGATGGACGTGGACAACGTCAGCAACCGCAGCGGTTCGATCGTCTCCGACACGACGCTGAGCGTCACCGGCAGCGGCACCCTGGACAACGAACAGGGGATCGTCTCGGCCGGCAGCACGCTGACCGTGGCCGATCGCGACCTCGCGCAAAAACGCCAGGCCATCAATAACGGCGCGGGCACCTTGATTGCCGGGCAATCGCTGCTGCTCGACAGCGCCAACTACAGCGGCAACGGCAAGGTCCTCAGCCTGGGTGACCTGACCTTCCGCCTGACCCAGGACTTCGTCAACAACGGCCTGTTCCAGGCCAACGGCAACGTGTCCCTGGCCACCAGCGGGCGCCTGACCAACCTGGGCGCGCTGCAGGCCGGCAACCTGCTGCGCTTGGACGCCAACGTTGTCGACAACACCGCCAGCGGCGTGATCAGTGCGCCCAAAGTGCAGGTCAACGCGGCCACGCAACTGGACAACCGTGGCCTGATCGACGGCGAGACCACACGGTTGACCACCGCGACCCTGAACAACCTCGGCACCGGGCGCATCTATGGCGACCTGCTCGGCATCTCCGCCGGCACCCTGAACAACACCCTTGAAGGCGCATCGGCCGCGACGATTGCCGCACGCAACCGCCTGGATATCGGCGCGCAGGTCATCAACAACCGTGAGCACGGCTTGATCTTCAGCACCGGCAACCTGCTGATCGGCGGCGCCCTGGATGCCAATGACCAGGCCACGGGCCAGGCGCAGGTGCTGAACAACGCCAGTGCCACCGTCGAAGCGCTGGGCAGCCTCAGCGTCAACGCCAGGCAGATCAACAACACCAACGAACACTTCGCCACCCAGCAAGTGCAGGTGTCCACCCAGGCGTTGCAGGAGTACCTGCTGTCGGGTTCGACCAACCGCTACCTGCCGGGGCAGATCTCGCTGTACAACGATGAAGTGCTGCACCTGGTGACGCCGGAAGGCTACGGCACGCGCTGGAACCGCTACGACTACAACCGCACCGTCACCGAGACGCAGATCGTCGCCTCGGACCCGGCGCAGATCCTCGCCGGTGGCAACATCAACCTGATTGCCGACCAGGTGTTCAACGACAAGAGCCGGATCATCGCCGGCCAGGCGCTGAATGCCAGCGTGGGCACGATAATCAACACCGAACTGACCGGCCAGAAGGTCACCACCGACAGCGGCACCCTGACCAACTACTACCGCATCCAGCGTAAGGGCCGTGACCGCCAGGGCATGGGTGTCACGGCGTACACCCCGGCGCCCTTGATCGAGCAGATCTCGCTGAAACCGACGGTGTTTACCGAGTACGCGGCCATCAACGGCACGGGCACCCAGGTGGGCGCGCTGGTCTTGGCCAAGGTCACCGACAGCGCGGCCGGCACGGGTGATCTGGCCGGTGCCGTGCGCACCTATGCGGTCAGCCCGATCAGCGAAGTGCAAGCGCTGACCCAGCAGAATGCCGGCGGCGCGGTGGAGCAGATCCGCACCGGCGGCTTCAACCCCGACCTGCCCAACAGCAGCCTGTACCAGATCAACCCCAACAGCACCGCCGGTTACCTGGTGGAGACCGACCCGCGCTTCGCCAACTACGGCAAGTGGCTGTCGTCGGATTACATGCTCGAACGCCTGAACCTCGACCCGGCCGGCACCCAGCAGCGCCTCGGCGACGGCTTCTACGAGCAGAAGCTGGTCCGCGAACAAGTCGCCCAACTCACTGGGCGCCGCTTTGTCGACGGCTACGCCAGCGACGAAGCGCAGTATCGCGGCATGATCGACAGCGCCGTGACCCTGGCCGATCAGTGGAAGCTGATCCCGGGCGTGGCGCTGACCGCCGCGCAAATGGCGCAGTTGACCAGCGATATCGTGTGGCTGGTGTCCAAGGACGTGACCCTGGCCAGCGGCGAAGTGCGCAAGGTGCTGGTGCCGCAGGTGTATGTGCGGGTGCGTGAAGGTGACATCGACGGCTCCGGCGCGCTGATGGCCGGGCGCACCTTGAACCTCGACGTGCGCGGTGACCTGGTCAACAGCGGCAGCCTCTCTGGGCGCGATGGCGTGAACGTCAGCGTGCAGAACCTCAACAACCTCGGCGGGCGCATCCAGGGCAACGACGTGTCGTTGAATGCCAGCCAGGACCTGAACAACATCGGCGGCCTGATCAGCGCCAACAGTCGCCTGGCCCTGAATGCCGGCAACGACATCAACGTGCGCTCGATCACCACCGACAGCGAGAGCGCGCAGGGCACCCGCACGGCCTTGTCGCGGGTGGCGGGGCTGTATGTGTCGGCACCGGCGGCCAACCTGATTGCCAGCGCTGGCAACAACATCAACCTGCAAGCGGCCCAGGTCAGCAACACCGGCGTCGGCGGCAAGACGGCGCTGGTGGCGGGCAACGACATCACCTTGAGCACGGTGAACGAGTCCTTCACCCAATCCAACCAATGGGACGGCGATAACTGGCGCAAGGAAGCCGGGCGCAGCGAAGTCGGCAGTTCAGTGCAGGCCACGGGCGATATCCGCCTCGGTGCCGGGCGTGATGTGCAGGCACGCGGCGCGCTGGTCAACAGTGACGCCGGTGCCGTGGCTGTCAGCGCCAACCGCGATATCAACGTCGAGGCCAGCGAGCGCTTCAGCACGGCGGACGAGGCGCACAAGGTCAAGGGCAGCAACGGCATGTTCTCCAGCAAGACCACCACCACCCGCGACACGGTGGCGCAGACCACCGCGCAAGGCTCGACCTTCAGCGGCGAGCAGGCGGTGATGCAGGCCGGCAACAACATCACCATCACCGGCAGCAACGTGGTCTCGACCTCGGGCACGGCGCTGGTGGCGGGCAATGACATCAAGGTCTTGGCGGCCACCGAAACCCTCGACGAAAAACACACCAAGGACGTGAAGACCAGCGGCATGTTCAGCGGCGGTGCGATTGCCGTCACCATCGGCTCGCAGCAACAGACCAACAAGGACAGCAGCCAGCAGACCACGGCGGCGGCCAGCAGTGTGGGTTCCACCGACGGCAATGTGCTGATCAGCTCCGGTGGCGAATACCGCCAGGTCGGCAGCAATGTCAGCGCGCCGAAGGGCGATGTGTCGATCGAGGCGTCCGAGGTGAATATCCTCGAAGCGCGCAACCTCGCCGCGCAGCAGCAGGAGCAACGCTTCAAGCAGACCGGCGTGAGCCTGACCCTGACCAACCCGATCGTCAACGCCGTGCAAACCGGCCAGCGCATGAACAAGGCCGCCGAGCGCACCGACGACAAACGCATGAAAACCCTGGCCGCGCTGAACACCGTGTGGGCCACCAACGAAGCGTATACCCAAGTGATGGCTGACCCGGCTGCAGCAGGCGGGATCAACTTGAGCATCGCCCTGGGCATGAACAAGAGCGAGAACAAAAGCGAGCAGACCTCCAACACGGCGGCCGGCTCGACGGTAGCGGCTGGGCACGATGTGTCGATTGTGGCCACCGGCGGCAAGCGCAATAACGACCTGACGGTGCAGGGCAGCCAGATCACGGCGGGTAACGATGCGCTGTTGAAAGCCGACGGCAATATCCTGCTGGCGGGTGCTGAGAACACCATCGAGCAACACAGCACCAACAAAAGCGTGAACGGCAGCCTGGGGATCGGCATCTCCTTTGGCAGCGAGAAGAATGGCCTGAGCTTCAACGCGTCGGCGTCCCAAAGCCGCGGCAATGCGGATGGCAATGACCTGGTCTGGAGCAATACCCATGTGACGGCGGGCAACAAGGCCACGCTGGTGTCCGGCAAGGACACCACCCTGCGCGGCGCGGTGGTCTCGGCTGACAAGGTCAAGGCCGACGTCGGCGGTGACTTGAACATCGAGAGCCTGCAAGACACCAGCAAATTTGCCTCCGAGCAGAAGAGCATGAGCGCCGGCATCAGCATCTGCATCCCGCCGGTCTGCGCCGGTGCCGCGACCGCCAGCTTCAGCTCCAGCAACACCAAGCAGAAGTCCAACTTTGCCAGTGTCATCGAGCAATCGGGGATTCGCGCCGGCGATGGCGGTTTCGACCTCAACGTGCGCGGCAACACCGACCTCAAGGGCGGCGTGATTTCCAGCACCGACAAGGCCATCGCCGACGGCAAGAACAGCCTGACCACCGGCACGCTGACCGTGGCCGACATCCACAACACCTCCGAAGCCAGCGTCAAGACTTCCGGGGTGGAGCTCAGTTCGGACATGCTCGACGGCAAGCTCGGCACGGCCAAGGCGCTGCTCGCCAACAGCCTCGCCAACGGTTCGGACTCCGACTCCGCCGCCAGCGACACCCGCAGCGCCATCAGCGCCGGCACCCTGGTCATCACCAATGCCGAGCGCCAGCGTGTGGTCGCGGGCATGAGCGTCGACCAGACGATTGCCACCCTCAACCGCAATACCGAGGCCGCCCACGCTGCCGTGGAGCGCCTGGACGTGGCGGAAATGGGGCGCAAGGTTGAGGCGGAGCAGGAGATCAAGCGAGAGTTCTATAACCAAGTGTCGATGTTGGCGGATGAGGCCTATCGCAAGATCTTCCTTGAGAAAGCGCGGGTGTATGAGGTGCTGAAGGGTGAGGATGGCAAGGCGTTGCGGGACGAGAATGACAAGGTTCGCTATCGCGAGTTGAGCGACGAAGAAAAGCAGCACCTCAAGCCGGGGCCGGACGGCAAGGTGCATATCGCCAACAACGGTATTTTCAACGACGCCGACGGTGCGGCCAGGTATGCCGATCAGCACAGTTCGGCGGACACCGGTCCGCAGTACCTGATCCACTTTGAGAAGGCCAATAACTTCACGTCCGAGATAATGATCGCTGCGTATCAGAAAAACCTTGAGAACGATTTCTGGGGGCTGTCCAACGCGACTGTGCAGACCAAGGAATACATGGTCCAGTTCGGCCAGAGTGGGCTGCATATCGACGGGCATAGCCGGGGCACAATGACCACGGGCAATGCCATGGAATCATTGGCCCGTGATCCGGCAAATGTTGGCGTGTTAGGCGATACGTCGATGAACTTTTTCGGGGCCGCGTACGGCGTGCAAAAAGCCGATACGTTGTTGGGAGTCTTGCAGAACCGCTCGGCGCTCAGCTCTGAGTCGCAGCGCGAAGCGATGACGTTGGCTTACCAGAATCATAATTACGATCCCGTGGCTCGGTCGCTGGGCGTAGGTTTCAACCCCGGGACCGGCGGTACGATCCCGAAGGGCAGTAACCCGCTGTGGGAGTGGGTCAAGGTGTTTTTTGCCGATGAAAGTGTCCATAACTGCTATCTCAGCGCCTCAGCGGGATGTGCTAAATATTGGGAGGGTTCCAAAGAAGGACGATCAGAGTTCGTCAAAGTCAAACCTCAACCTTAAGGAATGCAAGCATGTTCAAACGTGCACTACTGTTCGGCCTGGGCATGCTGATTGTCGCTGGCTGCACGCCGTTTCAACCGCCGCCTCCGGATTACACCAAGTGGTACAAGGAGGGTGTATCCCAAGCCGGCATCAAGAGTGCGATGCGTGCGTGCGGGTATACCAATATTGATGGGGCGGGAGACAGGTCGCCAATCGATGTGAGACTGACAAATTTCTATTGCATGAAAGACTCAGGCTTCAAGCGCAAGGATAACGTGGACATGTGCAAGCTCGGCCGCATCGGCGAATCACCGGTATGCGATGGCCGCCGTTAACCCATCACCCAAAGGACACACGGAATGAATACGTTACGCAATGGACTGTATGGCGCCGCACTGGTGCTGGCGGCAATCACCCTGGGCGGTTGCGCCTCGTCGGCGGCCATCACCGGCGAGCCCGGGGTGAACATGGGTGACAGTTATCAGAAGGTCCTCGCCGTGGTCAGCCGCAACAACACCGTGACCAAGCAGGTCGATGGCCAGGGCTTCCGAGCCGAAGGGTATTCGCCGATGTTCAAGGACTGCCGCGCCAAGTACTTCCTGTTCCAGGGCGCCGATGGCTTGCAGCGCGTGAGCTATGAGCCGGCGCCGAACTTGTCGGTCAACCAGAACTGCCGCCAGCCTTGATGTCCCCCCTGCGAGTCGATGCCCGATGAGACTGTTGCCTGTTATCCCCGCCGTGCTGCTGTTGGCGCTCGGCGGTTGCGGCCAGGTGGCGAACATCCGTTCGCTGTCCACCGGCTACGTGCCGCCGCAAAGCGGCGAGACCGCCCGCGTGCGCCTGGTCACCGATGGCCTGGTACGTGCGGTGCCGGGGCGTGATTGCCTGGACTGGAGCGTGCCCGGCGCAGGCGTGATGGCGTCGGTCAAAGCCGGCTTCCCGGACCACAACGGCGCCAGCCTCGGCATGCCTGGGCCAATCTATTCGTGGGCGGGTGCGGTCACGTCGGAGCTGGTGGTGCCAGCCAACAAGCCCATCGCATTCCATTACCTGGGGCGGCTGCAATACCCTCGCCAATGCGCCAAGACCATGACGTTCGTGCCCAAGCCCGGGCGCGACTACATGGTGCAGGCGTCAATGTCGGCGGATTGTTCGTTCCTGCTTGACGAGTTGCCGGTGGACGGCAAGCAATGGCAGCGGATCGAACCGACGCCAGTGAGCAAGGTCCCGATGTGCAACGCGATGGATAATTTCTGACCGGCGCAATTAATTTGCGTCACCATGGCTATTTTCCCGCCGGCAAAGGTCCACATCCTTCATGCACCTTTGCAACCAGGAGTAAGCCCGCTATGACCAGCCCCAAGGCACTGTTGATCCTCCACGGCAAGCAAGCCTTCAACGAGGACGTGCGCGCGGCCGTGCAGGCCCGGCGTGAGCAGGGCTGGGAGCTGGCGGTACGGGTCACGTGGGAGGGCGGCGACGCCGAGCGCCTGGTGCATGAAGCGTTGGACGCGGGCTACACCCACCTGATCGCAGGCGGTGGCGACGGCACGTTGCGTGACGTCGCCGAAGCGATGGCGCAGGCCAAGACCGACGCCAGCCTGGTGCTGATGCCCCTGGGCACCGCCAATGACTTCGCCCGCGCCGCCGGCGTGCCGCTGGAGCCGGCCCAGGCGCTGGCGCTGCTGGATGTGCCGCCAAGGGCCATCGACCTCGGCCAGGCCGGCGGGCAGATCTTCCTCAACATGGCCACCGGCGGCTTCGGCAGCCAGGTCACGGCCAACACCTCCGAAGACTTGAAGAAGGTGTTGGGCGGCGCCGCCTACCTGTTCACCGGCCTGACCCGCTTCAGTGAATTGAAGGCGGCTTACGGTGAGCTGGAAGGCCCGGGCTTCCACTGGAAGGGCGACCTGCTCGCGCTGGGCATCGGCAACGGCCGCCAGGCGGGCGGCGGGCATGTGCTGTGCCCGGGCGCAGTGGTGGATGATGGTTTGCTCGACATCAGCATCCTGCCGGCCCCGCAGGAAGTGGTCGGCACCTTGCTGACGCTGATGAGCGACGGCGGGCTGGACAATATGTTTGTGCGCGCGCGTCTGCCGTGGGTCGAGATCAAGGTCGCCGACGGGTTGTACATCAATCTGGATGGCGAGCCATTGAAGGGCGATGACCTGCGCTTTGTCGCCTTGCCCAAGGCCTTGCGCGTGCACTTGCCGGTGGGTTCGCCGCTAGTCGTCGAGGCTGATGATTTGCTCGCGCACCGCGAATAACACCAGGCCCGCCACGTCGAAAATCTGCAGGCGCTTCATGATCTGCGAGCGGTGCGCTTCCACGGTCTTGATGCTCAAGCCGAGGCCGTGGGCGATTTCCCGGGTGGACTTGCCGCGTACGATCAAGCGCAGGATCTCCAGCTGGCGCGCCGTGAGGTTGTGGCTGTGGACCACGGGGGAGGCCGGGCCCTGGTTGCGCACCAGCGCCTGGTTGATCACCGTGTGGGCAATCGCCGGGCTCAGGTAGCGTTCGTTGTTGCGCAGCGCCAACAGGGCGTGTTCCAGCTCGCTGGCGCTGGTGTCCTTGAGCAGGTAGCCGTGGGCGCCGCACTCCAGGGCACGCATGATCAGTTCCGGGTCGGTGTGCATCGACAGGATCAGTACCTTGCTCTTGGGGTGGGCGCTCTTGAGTTGCTGCAAGGCGTCGAGGCCACCGGTGTGTTTCATCGACAGGTCCAACAGCACGATATCCGGTTGCAGGGCGTTGAACT
Organism: Pseudomonas sp. Marseille-Q1929; assembly: GCF_017316265.1. Taxonomy (NCBI): domain Bacteria; kingdom Pseudomonadati; phylum Pseudomonadota; class Gammaproteobacteria; order Pseudomonadales; family Pseudomonadaceae; genus Pseudomonas; species Pseudomonas sp. Marseille-Q1929. The sequence goes on along the minus strand of NZ_JAFLWU010000032.1, from coordinate 43,583 downwards.
GCGCGAGCAACTGCGCGCCGTCGCTGGCTTCGCCGACCACCGCGTAGCCGGGAATATCAAGGATCAGCGCGCGCACGCCAGCCCTGATCAACGCATGATCATCCACCAGCAATAAATTACAGGTCACTCGAGAGCCTTAGGCGCGCTGGCCCGTTCGAGGGCGCGTGGCGCCCAGGGGAAAAGCGCGTCGATCCGCGTGCCTTTGCCCGGATGGCTGACGACGGACAGGGAGCCGCCCAGTTGATCGATGCGCTCGGACATGCCGGCCATGCCCCGTTGACCTTCGCGGCCCGGGTCAAGGGCGGGTGAAAAGCCTTGGCCATCGTCGTAGATCGTCAGTGACAGGCCTTCGGGCAGGCGTTGCAGGCGCACCACCAGGTTGCGTGCCTGGGCATGGCGTTGCATGTTGGTCACCGCTTCCTGGGTGATGCGAAACGCGGCCACGGCCATTTCCTCGGGGATGCCGGTCAGCCGTTGCTGGCATTCCAGGCTCCAGTGCGTGGGGCTGTTTTCCAGGGTCTTGAGCAAGTGCGCGCGCAGGCTCGCTTCCAGGCCCAGGCTGCTCAATTGGCGCGGGTTGAGGATGGCAGAGACATCGCGCACCTTGGCCAGGGTTTCACTCAGGGTGTTGCCGAGCACCGAGCATTGGCCTTGCAGCTCCTGGGGCAAGCGGCGCTGCAGCCATTCGCTTTGCAACTTGGCGGCGGTGAGCAGTTGGCCGATATCGTCGTGCAGTTCCCGGCTCAGGCGGTGGCGCTCGTTTTCCTGGACTTGCAGCAGGCGGTCGGCCAGTTCCTGGGGTTGGAACTTGATGGATTTGCGTGAAACCCATTGTTGCAGCGCAACCACGGCCAGCGTGCCCAGGTTGAGGATCAACAGCAGCAGTGGCACCGGCGCGGCAACGACGTAGGCCCACAGGCTGACCAGCAGCGAACACAGGCACAGCGCGAGAATGATTCGGCGTGCATGGCTGCGGGAGATGGATTTGACGAGGAGTGACCTGAGGCTGGCGTACATAGCGGATGCTTTTCACGTTGTATGCATCATGAAGTTGAGTCACTTCGAGGGCGGCATGGTAACACTTTGATTACCGCTGGTCGCCAGATGTCAATCGCGCAGTTTCCCTGTTCGGGGAAGTTATAACGGCGCGTACTTCACCTGCATATAACTGACGCGCGCGCGTAAGTTGCCCCTGTCGTTTATGGACAAGTAGCGGATTAAAAGCGACCACCTCACCCAGCGGCATTCATGACGCTCGATGCAGGCGCTGCTCAGGTTTATAGCTGAAGTTCTTTTGGGGGATCTGCAAGGTCACCGTGGCAATCAAGGTGGTTTGCTCACTTTCATCCAGGCCCAGTTCGCCGGTGCGTGTGTCGATCAGTTCCAACTGCCAGGCCAGCAACGTGAGGCACGCGTGCAGGGCATCCAGGGCCTGGTCATGCAATTGCAGCGGGTTGACCGCATTAGCGATCAGGTACTGGATATGCCGGGAAAATTCGCTGATGGCCTGCAGGGCCAGGTTATCGGCCTTTTCGGCGAGCCGGGTGAGGCTGATGGTCATGCACTCAATGGCATCGCTGTCATTGCGAATCAGATGCAGGTGGCTCAGGCATTCTTCCGACTTCGCCAACAAGGTTTCAGCTTCCAGCAGGAACTCGGGAAGTGCGGTTTGCCATTCGTTTGCGCTATTCATCATGCAAGTCTCCACAACGTCAGGTCGGGTGATGAGATGCTGCGTCGGGTGAATGGCGTAAAACTACCGCTGAAATATGACGGAGATCTGTAGTTCACATCTGAACTTTTAGTAGGAAGTTTATTGTAATGATCGCGATAGCCGTGCATGACCCGCATCGTGTGGGCGCACATATGAAGCGCTGGAAGACCCGTGGGTCGTGGGCTGGGCATCGCAAACAAAAGCCTGACTCCATTCATGCAATGAGAATGGCGTCACATTAATGGCTATTAGATATTGCGAATATCAGGTTGGGCCTGATTGCTACTAGGGGAATCCCTTACGCAGCGGAACCTTGCGTCGCTTTGAATGTCGCGCAACGTCGCTGTAATGCCATATGAAGAGGCAGGGCAGTAAAGCATGATGTCAGTGTGACATCAATGGATTTACGTGGCATTTTACCGGGGTCAAGATCTGGCGCTCGCCGCCGATAACAGACCTTAATGAGCTGCACAATCCTTTCGCGCATCAGGAGCTTTTAATGGCCGGCATTCTCGACACGGTAGATCAACGTACGCAACTGGTCGGTGAGAATCGCCTGGAGATCCTCATGTTCCGCCTGGCCGGGCGGCAGCTGTTCGCGATCAACGTGTTCAAGGTGCAGGAAGTCCTGCAACTGCCCAAGCTGACCCTGATGCCCCAGCGCCATCCGTTTGTCTGCGGTGTGGTCAACCTGCGCGGCCAGACGCTCCCGGTGATCGACCTGTCCCAGGCCATCGGCATGCGCCCGCTGGTGCCGGGGCCGAACAGCACCATTATCGTCACCGAGTACAACCGTTCGGTGCAGGCGTTTCTGGTGGGCGGCGTGGACCGCATCGTCAATATGAACTGGGAAGCGATCCTGCCACCGCCGACCAGTGCCGGGCGCCAGCATTACCTCACGGCCATCAGCAAGGTCGATGACCAGTTGGTGGAAATCATCGACGTGGAAAAAGTCCTCGCCGAAATCGTGCCGTACAACGCCAAGGTCTCCCGGGAAAAACTCGAAGACCCGGTGCTGGAACGCGCCCGTGGCCGCGAAGTGCTGCTGGTGGACGACTCCAACGTGGCCCTCTCGCAACTGCGCGGCACCCTCGGCCAGTTGGGGCTGAAGATGCACATCGCCAGCGACGGCCTCAAGGCGCTGAACATGCTCAAGGCTTGGGCCGACAGCGGTGTGGTGATGACCGACAAGCTGTTGATGGTCTTCACCGATGCCGAAATGCCCGAGATGGACGGCTACCGCCTGACCACCGAGATCCGCAATGACCCGCGCCTGCGTGGCTTGTATGTGGTGTTGCACACCTCGTTGTCGGGCAGCTTCAACGACTCGATGGTGAAGAAGGTCGGCTGCGACAACTTCCTCTCCAAGTTCCAGCCGGACAAGCTGGTGGACGTGGTGCGCGAACGCCTGATGCTGGACGAAGTGCCCGCTTGACCTTAGGGTAGCGTCTTTACCCCCAAGGATTGCAGGCCCATGCTCCGTCTCAGCGCGTTGTACCGTTACCCCTTGAAGTCCGGCAAGGCCGAGGTCTTGCAGCAGATCGGCCTGGATAAGCTCGGGTTGGACGGTGATCGACGCTGGATGTTGGTGGACGAGGCCAGCGGGCGTTTCCTCACCCAGCGCGCCGTGGCGAAGATGAGCCAGCTGTCGGCCCTGTGGAATAGCGACGGTGGCCTGACCCTCAGCTCAGCCGGCTACCCCGCCCTGGACGTGGCGCTGCCCGGCAGCGAAGCCGAGTTGCGCGGCGTGACCATCTGGCGCGACACCTTGCGCGTGCCGGATGCCGGCGACGCCGCTGCCGCCTGGGTCAGCGACTTTATCGGCAAGCCCACACGCCTGGTGCAAATCCCCCTGGAGCGTGCGCGTACTACCGAAGCCGGTTACGGCAAGGACGATGACCAGGTTGCGTTCGCCGACGGTTACCCGTTGCTGGTGATCGGCCAGGCCTCCCTGGACGACCTGTCGCAACGCGTCGGCCGGCCCATGGAAATGCTGCGCTTTCGCCCGAATCTGGTGATCGACGGCAGTGAGGCGTTTGCCGAAGATGGCTGGAAGCGCCTGCGCATCGGCGATGTGGAGTTTCGTGCGGTCAAGCCGTGCTCGCGTTGCATCCTCACCACCATCGACCCACAGACCGGCGAGCGCAGCGCCGACCGCGAACCTTTCGTGACGCTGGAGGCGTATCGCAAGACCGAGGGCGGCGCGATTTTTGGCCAGAACCTGGTCAACGATGGTGTCGGCCAGTTGGCGGTGGGGATGCCGGTAACGATCCTGGAATGAAAAAAGCCCGTCTCCTGGGAGGCGGGCTGGCTGACATTAAGTACTAAGCGTGATTTATAACTCTGCTATTTAACGGTAGAAACCAAATCAAATGTTACGATGTTGATTTTACCGTTATTTTTATATATGGATACGTTGTGAAAATCATAGATGGTCTCGCTGGTTTTTAACTTGACGCTATCACCAATGACTTTACGAACCGCATTAGGGCTTTTAGTAACAAGAAACGGCTCTCGTTCCGTGGACTTTTTAAGCGCCTCCTGATCATTTGCCTGAATATCCATGAGGAAATATCTATAGATCAAGGGAACAGTAGCCCCTCCTGAGTCGTATAATATTTCATAAATAGCACCACCTTCACCCACATGTGTGACTGAAACAACCTTTGTGGGGTCAGGCCTGCTTGGCTCAGAAAAATAGATGTATACTCCTTGGCTAATGCAAATAATCAAAAGTATCCATATGCCAAGCTTAGTACCCTTTTGACTTTGCATAATCAATGCCTGCTTTGATCCATACTTGATCTACCGGATCATCCCCGTAGGGCTCTTCCGACCACCATTTCCCAAAGTCTGCCGATGAACTACCAGCCACACGCTGTGCTGCACCGGCAGCCCTCAAAAGTACAATGTCTGGAATGCCTGCTGCTGTCCCGGTAGCGCCATAGTTAAAGTTCCCGAAGTTTTCGTGTAGACGCGCAATCTGCTTGTAATCCCAAGGGCCGCTATTTCGAACTTTGAGATAAAACCACGTGTAAACAAGCGGAGATCCTGGGTTTTGTTTATATTGGTTTAACGCTTCTTGTAGGTTTTGGTCAAGTGATACTCCAGGCGGAGTAGCAGGATATTGACCGAGACGAGCCTGCTCTTCAGCATCCCTCAGAAGCTTTGCCTGTGCTTCGGATTTGGCCGCAATCGCGGCAGCATCCGCGGCTTGAGCAGTTGCAAGCATCCCGTTTGCGGCGACGAGGTGAGTGTACAAAATATCATTTTCTTCTACCAGCAACTTAGCATCATAGGCGGCCCGAAGAGAATCCTTCCAGACGAAGACGGATTGATAAAACTCAGGACCATAGTCACCATAAGAATATCGCCAGCCGAGAATTGGGTCGGCGCCGTCAAAAGCCTTGGCAGCATTGACTTTTTCTACATAGCTGTTTGAGTTTTCCACCATGATTTTTGTGATGTTGTAGATTCTTAGCTGTGCCTTATCAGCCAGCTTTCCAGTACTGCTGGAAACTTTGGATTCAATATCAGCTATTTTTTTACTCGCGCGCTCTGGTATTTTCTTTTGTTCATCTGCGTAGTATTTCCGAGTGGCCATGCTGGAGTCAAACAATAGTTCCTCAGCTTGGTCGGTCAAGGATTGATACATAAACTCAACCCCAGCCGTAGGCCGCGTGGAACTTGGTTCCGATGGTAAGCCTGCGTAATTACCACTGCCACCACCACCACCGCTGCTTGGAGGAGTAAAAGGCCGGCCACTAGTAACGAAGATATTTTTTTCGGTCATTATCGATTCCTTTCAATAAGTATAAAAAATTGATCATTTTGTGTTTTCACACCTTCCTGCTTGAATGTTCTTGGTGGTCTTTAGTTAAACCAAACGGCAGTTCATTCACTTAAAAGTCCAGCAAAGCGCGATCCTTTTAAGTGGGCAATAACTAACCGTTCAAGTCACCGGGACCCACCAGACGAAGGACACCAGACAGGAAGTAAAACTACTGTATAAATAAACACTGCTCAAGGCAATAGAAATCTATGCATTCATGCATATACCGGACAAGCGGTAATCATTCTCACTATGGAGCCCGTTGGGAGTGAAGCTGCAAAAAGCGAAAATGCAGGGGGCGCTGCCGGAAAAATCGGCGGTTGCGGATTGCACCCCCTGTTAGGGTTGCTCCAGAAAACGCCAGGTTTTTCCAGCTCAGTACTTCACCTTGTAGGTAGGAGAATCCTGCGGCCGCTAGCCACGTCGGTCATACAAGAGGGGGGGGCTGATATTGGCGTGGCCCAGCCGCAACGTCAGGACTGGTAAGCGCGTTACCAATAACGCTTCATATGTTAGATGCCCCCCGTCGTTAATCGCTGACTGGGGGCCTTTTTTTACCGCGTGAAACTTAGCCGCGGTATTCGCACAGGTAAGCGGTGTCGACGGCGACTTTCAGCTGGAACTTGCTGTTGGCCGGAACGTGGAACTGGCTGCCGGCGGCGAAGGTTTCCCACTCGCTGGCTTCTGGCAGCTTGACGGTCAGCGCGCCCGACACCACGTGCATGATTTCACGCTGGGCGGTGCCGAATTCGTATTCACCCGGGGCCATCACGCCGATGGTCGCCGGACCTTCTGCGGTGCCGAAAGCGATCGACTTGACGGTGCCGTCGAAGTACTCGTTGACTTTGAACATGGGTGAATCCTCGGAAAAGGGTCTGGAAAGGTCGGCCAGTATGCCCAAGGGCAGGGGAGCTGCCTAGACCGGCAAAATCAGCGGCAACAGGCGTGCAGTGTTGCGTGCATCCTCCAGCGCCCGATGTTGCTGGCCGTTGAACTGCATCCCCGCCAATTGCAGCGCGCCATTGAGCCCCAGCGGCTTGTCCAGGCGCCGCGCCTTGGCGAAGCGTTGCTTGAGGTTCACATGAGGGGTTTGTGCCAGGGCGCTGGCCAGGCCATGGCGTTGCCACTCCAGTTCCAGCTGCTTGCGGTCGTAGTCGCCCCAACTGGCCCAGCCTTCCAGGCGCGCGTGGTGCTGGCCCAGCCAGCGCTCGAACAGCGGCCACACCTCGGTGATCGGTGCGGCCGCGTCGATATTCGCCTGGGTGATGTGGGTCAGTTGCCGGCAAAAGGGCGTCAGCAAGGGCCGGCGCAACGGCCGGACAAAGCGCTGGAAGTGATCCAGCTCGCGGCCCTGGCGGTTCACCAGGCTCGCGCCGATCTCGATGACTTCCATCTCCGTCACGGGCCAACCGCCGTCATCCGTCGTGGCTTCAAGGTCAATAATCAGCCAATGAGGCATCGTGCAGGTTCCCGTCTCTTCCCTTCTTGATGGGGATAGAGCGTAGCCCGGCCGCGTAGTTCCGCCTAGGCGTTATTCGATCTCCAGCAAAACCTGGCGATTGCGCACCTGATCGCCGGCAATCACCTGCACGCCTTTGATCACCCCGTCGATCCCGGCGCTCAGTGAATGCTCCATTTTCATCGCTTCGAGCACCAGCAGCAGTTGGCCTTTGCTCACACGCTCACCCTTGCTCACGCGCACAGAAACGATGGCCCCGTCCATCGGCGCCTTGACCGTGCCGCTTTGCACGTCGGCCTGACGGCTCGCGGCTTGGTAGGTGCGGTTGGTCACGTGCAAGCCCGGCAGCCACAACTGGTTGCCGTCGAGGTGGTAGGCGACGCGGCGGCGGATGCCGTTGAGCACCAGGGTGGCGTGGCGGCCGTCGGTGGTGAGTGCCAGCGGGGCAAGGGGCACGCTGTGGAGTTCGTCGTTGACCTCCAGGCGGTAAGTGCCCGCGACGCTGGCGTTGTTGCGCCAGCCTGCGAGGCTTTGCGGATGGGTGTCGGCGCTGTGTTGATAGAACAGCGCGGCGGCCAGGCTGAGCTGCTCGGCGGACACCGGCTGGCGCGGGATGTGGTCGAAGTGTTCGGCGATAAACCCGGTGCTGAAGTCGCCACGGATAAAATCCCCCTGCTTGAGCACATCCGCCAGGAATCGTTGATTGGTGGTCACGCCCAGCAACAGCGTGTCTTCCACCGCGCGCAGCAGTTTGCGTCGCGCGTCCTCACGGGTGGCGCCATGGGCGATGAGCTTGCCGAGCATCGGGTCGTAGAACGGGCTGACGGGCTGGCCTTCGCACACGCCATGGTCAATGCGCACACCAGCAGCCGGTTGCCAGCGCAGCACATCGCCGGTTTGCGGCAGGAAGCCCTGGGCCGGGTCTTCGGCGTACAGGCGCACTTCCATGGCGTGGCCGCTCAGGGTCACGTCCGCTTGCGTCAGCGGCAGGGGCTGGCCGGCGGCGATCTGCAATTGCCAGTCCACCAGGTCCAGGCCGGTGATCAGCTCGGTGACCGGGTGTTCCACTTGCAAGCGGGTGTTCATCTCCAGGAAGTAGAACTGGCCGTTGCGGTCGAGCAAAAACTCCACGGTGCCCGCGCCCACGTAGTGCACCGCGCGCCCGGCTTGCAGGGCGGCGTTGCCCATGGCTTGGCGCAGCTCGGGCGTCATCACCGGGCAGGGCGCTTCTTCGATGATTTTTTGGTGACGGCGCTGGATCGAGCAGTCGCGCTCGCCGAGGTAGATCAACTGGCCGTGGCTGTCGCCGAACAGCTGGATTTCGACGTGGCGCGGGTCGATCAGTGCTTGCTCGAGGATCAGTTCGTCGCTGCCAAACGCGTTCTTGGCTTCGGAGCGGGCCGTGTGCAGGTTCTCCAGCAAGGCGTCGGCCGCGTGCACCAGGCGCATGCCGCGGCCACCGCCGCCAGCGCTGGCCTTGATCATCAGCGGGTAGCCGATGCGCTCGGCTTCGTGTTGCAGGGTCACGTCGTCCTGCGCGCCGCCCTGGTAGCCGGCGATGCACGGCACACCCGCGTCGAGCATGGCGAGTTTGGACCGGCGCTTGCTGCCCATCAGCTCGATGGCCTCGACGCTGGGGCCGATGAAGGTCAGGCCGGCCGCCAGGCAGGCGCGGGCGAAGTCGGGGTTTTCCGAGAGGAAGCCGTAGCCGGGGTGGATGGCGTCGGCGCCGGTAATGCGCGCGGCTTCGAGAATCGCCGCGATATTGAGATAGGACTGCTGCACGGGCGCGGGGCCGATATTGACCGCTTCGTCGGCCATCTGCACATGCAGGGCCTGGGCGTCGGCGTCGCTGTACACGGCGACGGTGCGGTAGCCCTGGGCGTGGGCGGTGCGCTGGATGCGGCAGGCGATTTCGCCGCGGTTGGCGATGAGGATTCTGCTGAATGCGGGCATGGGGTTATTCCTCGGGTGATGGGGTGTTTGCTCGGGCCTCATCGCAGGCAAGCCAGCTCCCACAGTGTTTCGTGTTCGTCATGGCAACTCGGTCAAGTGTGGGAGCTGGCTTGCCTGCGATGGCGTCATTTGCACCACCCAGGCTTGCGCTTCTGCACAAACGCCTGCGTCCCCTCAATCCCTTCTTCCCCGCGCACCGCCTCGGCAAACCACTGCGCCCCGCGATCCAATACCACCGCCAGCGGCTCATCCACACTAGCCAGCAACAAGGCCTTGGTCCGCCCATTCGCCCCCGGCGCACACCGCAGCACTTGCCCCAACACCTCATCCAACCGCTCGGCCAACGCCTGCGGATCACGCTCGGTAAAGTGCACCACGCCTAGCCGCTCCGCCTCCACGCCATCAAACCGCGCCGCCGTCAGCGCCAGTCGGCGAGCCTGGGTCAGCCCGATGCGCTTGACCACAAACGGCGCAATCTGCGCCGGCAGCAAGCCCAGGCTGGTTTCCGGCAAGCCGAACTGCGCCTGGTGGTCGGCAATCGCAATATCACTCACGCAGGCCAAGCCAAACCCACCGCCGAGCACTGCGCCTTGCAGCACCACGATCACCACCTGGGGCACCGCCTCGACAGCTTGCAGCAAGGTGCCAAACGCGCGGTTCAGCGCCTGCAATTGGTTGCCAGCAGTGACCAGATCCTTCACATCCGCCCCGGCGCAAAAGTGCCCGCCGGCGCCGCTGATTACCACGGCTCGCGTGTGGCCATCCAGCTGCGTCAGCACCCCGTGCAGTTCGTTGACCATCTCCAGGCTCATCGCATTGCGACATTCAGGCCGGTTGAGGGTGATGTGCAGCACGCCGTTGTGCGGCTCCAGCAGCAAGGTGTTCATGGTTTTTTCCCCGGCAGAGTGCCCATCAGTTTGCAGATGATGCCCAGCATGATTTCGTCGGCGCCGCCGCCAATCGACACGAGCCGCACATCGCGGTAGGCGCGCGCCACCGGGTTGTCCCACATAAAGCCCATGCCGCCCCAGTATTGCAGGCAACTGTCGCTGACTTCGCGGCCCAGGCGCCCGGCCTTGAGCTTGGCCATGGAGGCCAGGCGGGTCACGTCCTGGCCCTTGATGTATTGCTCGGTGGCCTGGTACACCAGCGCGCGCAGGCATTCGATCTCGGTGGAAAGTTCAGCCAGGCGGAAGTGGATGACCTGGTTGTCGATCAGCGCCTTGCCGAAGGTCTGGCGTTCCTTGCAGTAGGCGATGGTGCTGTCGATGCAGTACTCCAGGCCCTTGATCATATTGGCCGCGCCAAACAGGCGTTCTTCCTGGAATTGCAGCATCTGCATCATGAAGCCCGCGCCTTCGTGGCCGATGCGGTTGCGTTGCGGCACGCGCACGTTGTCGAAAAACACCTGGGCGGTCTCGGAGCTGTGCATGCCGAGTTTTTCCAGGGGCGGGCTGACGCTGATGCCCGGCGTGTTCATCGGCACCATGATCAGTGACTTGTTGATATGGGGCTTGTCGTCGGAGGTGTTGGCCAGCAGGCAAATGAAGTCGGCGCTGGGGGAGTTGGTGATCCACATCTTGCTGCCGTTGATCACGTAGTCGCCGCCGTCCTTGCGCGCATGGGTCTTGAGCCCGGCCACATCGGAACCGGCACCGACTTCCGAGACGCCAATGCAACCGACCTGCTCGCCGCTGATGGCCGGGCGCAGGAATTCGTCGCGCAGTTCATCGCTGCCGAAGCGGGCGAGGGCGGGGGTGCACATGTCGGTCTGCACGCCGATGGCCATGGGGATGCCGCCGCAGCGGATGGTGCCGAATTCTTCGGCAGCGACGATGGAGTAGCTGTAGTCCAAGCCCATGCCGCCGAATTGTTCCGGCTTGGAGATGCCCAGCAGGCCGAGGTCGCCGGCCTTGCGGAAGATCTCGTGGATGGGAAAGCGCCCGGCTTTTTCCCATTCGTCCACATGGGGGTTGATCTCGCGGTCGACGAAGGCGCGGACGGTGCGGCGCAGTTCCTGGTGTTCTTGGGTAAAGATCATTCTTATTGTTCTCCGGTTAGAAACGCGCCACACCAAAACTGTTGGCTTGCAACTCGCGCACCTCGGCCTCGTGGCAGATATCCAGCAACAAGCCGAGCAAGGTCCGCGTATCCCGTGGGTCAATCAGCCCGTCATCCCACAGGTTGGCACTGCCGTACAGCGCCGTGGACTGGCTGTCGAGCTTCTGCGCGGTGACCTGCTCCAGCATGTCCAGCACCTTGGGGTCGGGCACCACACCGTTTTTCAACTGCTTGGCCTCGGTGACAATCCGCAGCACCTTGCCCGCTTGCGCGCCGCCCATCACGGCCGTGCGGCTGTTGGGCCAGGCGAAGATAAAGCGCGGGTCCAGGCCACGGCCGCACATCGCATAATTGCCGGCGCCGTAGGAGCCGCCGACCACAATCGTCAGTTTAGGCACCCGCGCATTCGCCACCGCCTGGATCATCTTCGCGCCGTGCTTGATCACCCCTTGCTGCTCCGATTCGGTGCCCACCATGAAGCCGGTGGTGTTGTGCAGGAACAGCAGCGGCGTGCGGCTCTGGTCGCACAGTTGGATAAATTGCGCGGCCTTGCTCGCCCCCTTGGGCGTGATCGGGCCGTTGTTGCCGATCACGCCGACGGCTCGGCCGTGGATGTGCAGGTGGCCGCAGACGGTGTGGGCGTCGAACTCGCTTTTGAATTCGAGGAAGCTCGACGCGTCCGCCAGGCGCGCGAGGATTTCGCGCACGTCATAGGGTTTTTTCGGGTCGTCGGGGATCAGGCCCAGCAGGTCTTCGATGGGGTATAGCGGTTCGCGGTAAGTTCGCTGTACCGGCGCTGGAAGACGGTCGTTCCACGGCAAGGCGCTGACGATTTCACGCGCGATGCGCACGCCGTCGGCGTCGTTTTCCGCAAGGTACTCAGCGGTGCCGGCGACTTGGGCGTGCATCTCAGCGCCACCCAGTGCTTCATCCGTCGCCACTTCGCCGGTCGCGGCTTTCAGCAGCGGCGGCCCGGCGAGGAACAGCTTGGCCTTGCCCCGCACCACCACCACGTAATCCGACAGCCCCGGCTGATACGCCCCGCCCGCCGTGGCCGAGCCGTGTACCACGGTGATCTGCGGCAAGCCCATGGCCGACATGCGCGCCTGGTTGGCAAAGCTGCGTGCGCCTTCGACAAAAATCTCGGCGGCGTAGTTGAGGTTGGCGCCGCCGCTCTCGGCCAGGGTCACCACCGGCAGTTTGTTTTCCAGGGCGATCTGTTGCAGGCGCAGGGATTTTTTCAGGCCGCTGGGGGAAATCGTGCCGCCCTTGATCGCGCTGTTGTTCGCCACCACCAACATGCGTACACCGCTGACGTAACCGATGCCGGCGATCAAGCCACCGCCGGCGGCGCTGCCGTCCTTGTCATCGTGCAGCTTGTAGCCAGCCAGGCTGGCCAGTTCGAGGAACGGCGCACCGGGGTCCAGCAGCAGGTTGAGGCGTTCACGGGGCAGCAATTGGCCGCGCTGGTCGAACTTGGCGCGGGCCTCTTCGGCCTTGTCCAGCAGGTTCTGCTCCAGCTGGCGCAGGTGCAGGATGCCGATCAGCATGGCCTCACGGTTTTGCGCGAATTGGGCGCTGTGAGGGTCGATCAGGGATTCAATCAGCGGCATGGTTTATTGCTCCGCCTTGAGCACATCTGGCAAGTACGCGCGGTGAAAGCCGTTGAACGGCTCGCTCGGCGGCTGTGCCTTGTGCAATGGCCAGGCGCGGCTGCCCAGGCTCGCGGCGCCGTCGATGCGCAGGGTGCTGCCGCTGATAAAGGCGGCGGCGGGGCTGAGCAGGAACACGATGGCGGCGCTGACTTCCGATTCGGTGCCGATGCGCTTGAGCGGCACATGTTCGCGCAGGGTAGGAATCACCGCCTTGAACGCGCCTTCGTAGGTGTCCATGCCGCTAGAGGCGATCCAGCCCGGCGCCACCGCGTTGACCCGCACCCCGGCGTAGCCCCACTCAAACGCGGCAGTCTTGGTGAAGTTGTCCATGCCCGATCGCGCCGCGCCCGAGTGACCCATGCCGGGCATGCCGCCCCACATGTCGGCGAGCATGTTGACGATGGCGCCGCCGTGCTTGCTCATCGACTGGTTGAACACTTCCCGCGCCATCAGGAAACCGCCGACGAGGTTGGTGCGCAGCACGGTTTCAAAGCCTTTTTGATTGATCGACGCCAGCGGTGACGGGTATTGGCCGCCGGCGTTGTTCACCAGGCCGTGGATCGGCCCGTGGTCGCTGAGGATTTGCGCGACCAGCGCCTTCACCGCCTCTTCATCGCGAATGTCGCAGCTATGCCAGTGGGCACTGCCGCCATCGTCGGCAATTTCTGCGGCGACGGTTCGCAGCTTTTCGGGTTTGCGCCCCACCAGAATCACCTGGGCACCGAGCGCCGCCAGTTCATGGGCGGTGCAACGGCCAATGCCGCTGCCGCCACCGGTGACAATTACGGTGTGCCCCTGGAACAGGTCGGCTTTGAAGATCGAGTCGAAGGCCACAGCAAGGCTCCTGTCAGTTGAGTTGATCGGCGAGGTGTTGCGGCACGGCGATGGGGATTTCCAGCAATTGCTGGGCGAACGCCTTGCCTTGCGGGTCGATGCGCAGGCTGGCGATACCGCCGCCGCCCAGGGCGTTTTCCAGGAGGAAGTTGAGGCTGTGGCTGCCGGGCAGGTACCAGCGTTCGACGCGGCCGTGCAACGGGTCGAGCACGTGGCTCATCCAGTCGACGATCACTGCGGGCGTCAGCGCTTCGGCGATCCACGGCAGGTACTCGGGGGCGCGGGCGATCACGCCGATATTGCTGTGGTTGCCCTTGTCGCCGGAGCGCGCCACGGCGAGTTTGACCAGGGGCACGCTGGCGTCGGCAAGGCCTTGGGGTTGGGGCGGATCGATTGCCGCCGCCGGTGTTTGCAGTGGGTTGGCGCTGGGCAATGCAACGGCGTGGCGCTCGCCCTGAAAGTCGATCACGGGTGTACAGAACGCTTTATCCACCAGGAATGAAAACAGGCGAATCAACGGATACACGGTGGGCCGCCCACCTACGATCCCGGTCAGCCCCGGCGCCATGCCCGTGGCGGCCTGGGCGATCTCGCGGGCAAACAGCGCCAGCGCCTGTTTGTTCGGATGGCGCATCGCGAGCTTCACCACCACTTCGCGGCAATCGTGGCGCCGTGCGTGGGCGCCATAGGTGGCTTCGCTGCCAAGCAGTTCGATATTCACTTCGGTATAGGGCGCCCAACCGCGTTGGCTGAACAGTTCGGCGGTCTTGTCGATGATCGCCTGGCTGACCCGCTCGGCCTTGGCCACTGCGTCGATCCCGGCGATCAGGCAACTGGCGGTGCAGCGGAAACCGTCGGGGTAGGTGGCGCTGACCTTGTACTGGTCGGTCGGTGGCAAACCCTTGGCGCCGTGCAGGCGCACGCGGTTTTCGCCCTGCTGCTGCAAGGTGACCTGGCTGAAGTCGCAGATCACATCGGGCAGCAGGTAGGCGCGCGGGTCGCCAATTTCGTACAGCAGTTGTTCGCCCACGCTCAGCTCGCTGATCAGCCCGCCCGTGCCCGCGACTTTGCTCACGGTGAACGCGCCGTCGGCGCTGACGTCAACGATGGGGAAGCCGATATGTGCGTAGTCCGGCACGTCGCGCCAATCGGTGAAGTTGCCGCCGGTGCACTGCGCGCCGCATTCGATGATATGCCCGGCCAGGGCGGCTTGGGCGAGGCGGTCGTAGTCGTGCCAGGACCAATTGAAGGCATGCACCAAGGCCCCGCTGACCACGGCGCTGTCCACCACGCGGCCGGTGATGACGATGTCGGCGCCCAGTGCAAGCGCGTGTGCAATGCCCGGCGCGCCGAGGTAGGCGTTGGCGGACACGCACACGGGCGGCAGGGGCGCGCCGTCGAACATGTCGGTGATGCCGTGGAGTTGCTTGAGCTGGGGTTGCAGGTCATCGCCCAGCAGCACGGCGATTTTCAGCGGGATCTGCGCACTGTCACAGGCCGCTTGCAGGGCGGCGGCACAGGCTTGGGGGTGGATGCCGCCGGCGTTGCTGATCACGCGGATGCCTTGGCGCTGGATCTCGGTCAGCAGCGGCGTGAGCACCTCGACAAAATCCGTGGCGTAGCCGGCCTGCGGGTCTTTCATCCGCGCGCCGGCGAGGATCGACATGGTCACCTCTGCCAGGTAGTCGAACACCAGGTAATCCAGCGCGCCGCCGTGCACCAACTGGGCGGCGGCGGTGCAGGTGTCGCCCCAGAAGGCGCTGGCGCAGCCGATACGAACCGTGTCACGCATGAGAAATCCTTCCTCTGATGGCTGTTGCCGAGACTACCAAGCAAGCGCTTGGTCTGTAAACTCCCGATACAGATTTTGCCCAAGCGCTTGCTTGGGTGGCGGCCACGGCCTAAATTGCCGGCCAAGACGTCAGTAGAAGTAGAGGAGAGTGGCATGGATGAGCACAAAGCCCTGCGGGTGATGCGCACCATGGTCGAGGGCGGCCAGTTGACCGACCCCGACAGTGCCCGGGGCAAGTTGCTGCAAACGGCGGCGCACCTGTTCCGCAACAAAGGCTTCGAGCGCACCACCGTGCGTGACCTGGCGAGTGCCGTGGGCATTCAGTCCGGGAGCATTTTTCATCACTTCAAGAGCAAGGATGAGATCCTGCGGGCGGTGATGGAAGAAACCATCCACTACAACACCGCGATGATGCGCGCCTCCCTCGAAGAAGCGCGCAACGTGCGCGAGCGGGTGCTGGCGCTGATCCGCTGTGAATTGCAATCGATCATGGGCGGCAGCGGCGAGGCCATGGCGGTGCTGGTGTACGAGTGGCGCTCGCTGTCGGCCGAAGGCCAGGCGCAGGTGCTGGCGCTGCGTGATGTGTACGAAGCCATCTGGTTGCAGGTGTTGGGCGAGGCCAAGGCCGCCGGCTATATCCGCGGCGATGTGTTTATCACCCGGCGCTTTCTCACCGGGGCGTTGTCCTGGACCACCACCTGGTTTCGCGCCGAAGGCAGCCTGACCCTGGAGCAGTTGGCCGAAGAGGCGCTGCTGATGGTGCTTAAAGCCGATTGATGAGCAAGCTATTAATTTGGCGGTGGAAAGTTGTCTCTCCCGACAAAAACGCCTAGCTTATCGCCATCAGAGTATTCAACGGTGTGTGCCTCAATGTTTTCGCCATGGCGGCTGGCTGCAGGAGTTACCTTTTTGGCACTGGGCACCGCGTGGTGGGCGCCGGCTTCGGCTGCGCAATTGGTGAGGATCGGCGCGGCGCACTTCCCGCCCTACACCGTACGCCCTGAGCAAGGCGCCGACACCGGTTTGCTGCCGCAACTGGTGGAGGCCCTGAACGCCTCGCAGAGCGACTACCAGTTTGTGCTGGTGCCCACCTCCATTCCGCGCCGTTTCCGTGACTTCGAGCAGGGCCGGGTCGACATGGCCATCTTCGAAAACCCCGCATGGGGCTGGCAGAAGATCGCCCACGCCAGCGTCGACATGGGCCTGGAGGATGCGGAAGTCTTCGTCGCCCAGCGTGCGCCCGGGCGCGAGCAGGGCTACTTCGCCGACCTTGCGGGCAAACGCCTGGCGGTGTTCAGCGGTTATCACTACGCCTTCGCCAACTTCAACCCCGACCCCAAGTACATGGCCGAACACTTCAACGCCACGTTGACCTATTCCCATGACAGCAACTTGCTGATGGTCGCGCGCGGGCGTGCCGATATCGCGCTGGTGACGCGTTCGTACCTGAGTGATTTCATGGTGCGCAATGCGGACATGGCGGGGCAGTTTTTGGTGTCGGAGCGCATTGACCAGGTGTATCACCACTACGCGTTGCTGCGGCCCAAGGCGCCGATCACCGCCGATGCGTTTGCCGGGTTGCTCAAGCGTTTGCGAGAGAACGGCGAGATGCTGAAGATTTTCGAGCCGTATCGCATCGACGTCATGCCAACGCCCTGAACGGGTTATCACACATCCAAATGTGGGAGCGGGCTTGCCCGCGAATGCGGTGTATCAGTCACTTGATGAGTTGGCTGACCCACCGCATTCGCGAGCAAGCCCGCTCCCACACAAGCCCGCTCCCACATTGGGTGCAGTGTTGGGTTCAGACCCTGCGCGCAAACGTATCGCTATGGCTGCCCGACACCTTGCGGCAATGCACCAGCGCATCGCGGATCATGAAGTTGACCAGGGTCGGCGACACGCCCAGTTCCTTGGCGATGTCCTTTTGCGGCACGCCGTGCAGGCGGTACATCTCGAACGCGTAGCGGGTGCGCTGGGGCAGCTCCGTCAGGGCGTCGGCGATGTTTTCCAGGGTGCTGAAGTTGATGTGCGAGGTTTCCGGTGAAGCGCCGTGAATAACCACATTCAAGCCTTCCTCTTCCGTGCCGGAGTATTTGAGCTCCAGGGCCTGCTTGCGATAGTGATCGATCGCCAGGTTACGCACGATCTGAAACAGATAGCTCAATTGGGCCTTGAACGATGAGGTAATCGTCGGCGCCGATTGCAGTCGGAAGTAGGCGTCCTGCACTACGTCTTCGGCGCGGGAGCGGCACCCGGTAATACGTGCCGCGATCTTCACCAGGATCAGTCGATTGTCGACAAAAGCCTGCAGAAGAGGTGAGTCGCACCTGCCTGTGGATACTTGTTCCGTCATGGAAAATCACCTTGTCGCAAAGAGGTTGGGGGAGGGCGTCCTTGCTGAGGCCTCCTACACATCGGGCAACAAATTATGCTTAATGATAATGATTGTCAAATGAGAAGGCGAACTAATCTTATGCTTTCTGGTTTGCTGTGAACCACGTCTCGCGCAAAGCCTGCGACTAATTATTTGCCCACTCCGTCCGTTCTCTTGGGTGACAGGTCCGTTCGTAAAACGGCCATGGATCAGCACCCGCAGGAGGGCGAAATGGGTTTTTATCGTGCATACAGCGTGTTTCAGTTTGGAGTACTCGCCGGATGAGTACGCCGACGTCCCTGCGCCTGTTTTGCCTGCCCTATTCGGGCGCCAGCGCCATGGTGTATGCCCGCTGGCGACGGGCGATGCCGGCGTGGTTGCAGGTGTGCCCGCTGGAATTGCCCGGGCGTGGCATGCGCATGGACGAGCCGCTGCAGCGCGATATCAAGGCCCTGGCGGCGCAACTCGCCGATGAGATCGGCCGTGACCTCAACGGCCCTTACGCCTTGTTTGGCCACAGCCTCGGCGGCCTGCTGGCCTTCGAACTGGCCCACGCCCTGCGCGCACGCAACCTGCCGGCGCCCCTCGCGTTGTTTGCCTCTGGCACGGCTGGGCCGGCGCGCCGCGATGTCAGTGAATACGCCATCGAAAAGACTGACGCCCAACTGCTCGCCCGCCTGCGCGAACTGCAAGGCACCGCTGAAGAAGCCCTGGCCAACCCCGAACTGATGGCGCTGATGCTGCCGATCCTGCGCGCAGACTTTCTGCTCTGCGGCAGCTTCACCTACGGCGAGCGCGCGCCCTTGCGCTTGCCGATCCACGTGTTCGGCGGCAAGCAAGACAGCGTGCGCGCCGACCAGTTGCTCGACTGGCAGGACGACGCCGCCAGCGGCTTCTCCCTGGACATGTTCGACGGCCACCACTTCTTCCTCGTGCAGCACGAAAACGCGGTGCTGCGCTGCATCCGTCGCTATGCCGACGAACACCTGGCCCGCTGGCGCAATGACGCCGCGCGGCAATTGATCGCCGGCTGAACGCCCCCGACTTCCCGAATTTCCCGTAAGCCGATTTCAGGCAGGAACCCCATGATGGACGCCTTCGAACTTCCCCGTACCCTGGTCCAGTCCCTTCAACGTCGTGCCGCGCAGACCCCGGACCAGGTGGCTCTGCGCTTCCTCGCCGAGTCCGCCGAGCACAGCGTCGTGCTCAGTTACCGTGACCTCGACCAGCGGGCCCGCACCATCGCCGCCGCCTTGCAGGCCAACGCCGAGCTGGGCGACCGCGCGGTGCTGTTGTTCCCCAGCGGCCCGGACTACGTCGCGGCGTTTTTTGGCTGCCTGTACGCCGGGGTGATCGCGGTGCCGGCCTATCCGCCGGAGTCCACCCGTCGCCATCACCAGGAACGCCTGCTGTCGATCATCAGCGATGCCGAGCCGCGCCTGTTGCTGACCATCGCCAGCCTCGCCGAGGGCTTGGCGCAGATCGAAAACGCACCGCCGGTGTTAAGCGTCGATAGCCTCGAAAATGCGGGCGACTGGATCGCCCCCGACCTGCAGCCCGACGACATCGCCTTCCTGCAATACACCTCCGGTTCCACCGCCTTGCCCAAGGGCGTGCAAGTCAGCCACGGCAACCTGGTGGCCAATGAAGTGCTGATCCGTCGCGGCTTTGGCATCGACCTCAACCCCGACGACGTGATCGTCAGCTGGCTGCCGCTGTACCACGACATGGGGTTGATCGGCGGCCTGCTGCAACCGATTTTCAGCGGCGTGCCGTGCGTGCTGATGTCGCCGGCGTACTTCCTGGGCCGGCCGCTGCGCTGGCTGGAAGCGATCAGCGAGTACGGCGGCACCATCAGCGGCGGCCCGGATTTCGCCTACCGCCTGTGCAGCGAGCGGGTCAGCGAATCGGCCCTCGAACGCCTGGACTTGAGCAAATGGCGCGTGGCCTATTCCGGTTCCGAACCGATCCGTCTCGATACTCTGGAGCGCTTCGCCGAGAAGTTCGCCGTGTGTGGTTTCACCGCAGACAACTTCTTCGCCTCCTACGGGTTGGCCGAGGCGACCTTGTTTGTCGCCGGCGGCAAACGTGGCCACGGCATCCCGGCGCTGCGCGTCGATGAGCAAGCGCTGGCGGCCAACCGCGCCGAACCCGGGCAGGGCAGCGCGATCATGAGTTGCGGCACCAGCCAGCCGGAGCACGCGGTGCTGATCGCCGATCCGCACACCCTCACAGAGCTGCCGGACAGCTGCGTCGGTGAACTCTGGGCCGCCGGCCCCAGCATCGCCCATGGCTACTGGCGCAACCCTGAAGCCACGGCCAAAACCTTTGTGCAACACGCTGGCCGCACCTGGCTGCGCACCGGTGACCTGGGCTTTATCCGCTTTGGCGAGGTGTACATCACCGGGCGCCTGAAAGACCTGCTGATCGTGCGCGGTCACAACCTGTACCCCCAGGACATCGAACAAACCATCGAGCGCGAAGTGGAGGTGGTGCGCAAGGGCCGTGTCGCTGCATTCGCGGTGAATGACGGCGGCCTGGAAGGCATCGGCGTCGCGGCGGAAATCAGCCGCAGCGTGCAAAAAATCCTCACGCCCGAAGCGCTGATCAAGGCGATCCGCCAAGCCGTCGCCGAGGCTTATCAAGAAGCGCCTTGCGTGGTGGTGTTGCTCAATCCCGGCGCACTGCCCAAGACCTCCAGCGGCAAGGTGCAGCGCGCGGCGTGCGGCCTGCGACATGCCGATGGCAGCCTCGACAGCTACGCGCAATTCCCCGACCTGCAAGCGCCCGCCAATGACGCGGCGCTGGAGTCCGCACTGCAAAACCAGATCGCCGCGATCTGGTGCGAACAGCTGAACCTGGCAACGGTGGCCGCCGACGATCACTTCTTCCTGCTCGGCGGCAACTCCATCACCGCCACCCAGGTGATTGCCCGCCTGCGTGAAACCCTCGGCCTGGAGCTGAACCTGCGCCTGCTGTTCGAAGCGCCGACATTGTCGACCTTTGCCGCCAGCGTTGCGCAATTGCAGCACGACGGTGGCGTCGCCCAAGGCGTCATCCAGCGCCTGTCGCGCCAGGAAGAGCTGCCCCAATCCCTGGCGCAAAATCGCCTGTGGATCACCTGGCAACTGGACCCCCACAGCAGCGCCTACACCATCCCCGGCGCCCTGCGCCTGCGTGGCGAGCTGGACGAAGACGCGGTGCGCCAAAGCTTCCAGCAACTGATCCAGCGCCACGAAGCCCTGCGCACGCGCTTCTACGAACGCGACGGCCAGGCCTTTCAACGGGTCGATAACAGCACCGCTTTCGACCTGCAAATCATCGACCTCAGCGACCTGCCCGCCGCCGAGCGCGAAGCCCGTGCACAGCAGATCCGCGAGGACGAAGCACGCACCCAGTTCGACCTGCAGAAAGGCCCGCTACTGTGGGTGACCCTGGTGCGCCTCGACGATGAAGATCACCAGTTGCTGGTGACCCTGCACCACATCATTGCCGATGGCTGGTCGCTGAACATCCTCATCGACGAGTTCTCCCGCCTGTACGCCGCCGCGTGCCAAGGCCAGGCATTGGAGCTGCCGCCACTGGCGCTGCAATACGCCGACTACGGCAGCTGGCAGCGTCAATGGCTGGCCGAAGGGGAAGGCCAGCGCCAATTGGCGTACTGGAAAACCCAGTTGGGTGAAGAGCATCCAACGCTCAGCCTGGCCACCGACCACCCGCGCACGTCGCAGCATATTCACAGCGCCTCGCGCCACAGCGTGCGCCTGGACGCGCGCCTCAGCGCCGCGATCCGCCAGGCCGCCCAGGCCAACGAAGCCACGCCGTTCATGCTGTTGCTCGCAGCGTTCCAGACCTTGCTCTACCGCTACAGCGGCCAGCGTGACATCCGCATCGGCGTGCCCAACGCCAACCGCCCGCGCCAGGAAACCCAGGGCCTGATCGGCTTCTTCATCAACACCCAGGTCTTGCGTGCCGAGCTGGATGGGAGGCTGGCGTTCAACCAGTTGCTGGCGGCCACCCGCGAGAGCACATTGGGCGCCCAGGCCCATCAGGACCTGCCGTTCGAACAACTGCTCGAAGCCTTCCCCCAGGCCCGCGAACAAGGCCTGTTCCAGGTCATGTTCAACCACCAGCAACGCGACCTCAGCGCCTTGCGCCGCCTGCCGGGGATGCTCGCCGACGAGCTGGCGTGGCACAGCCGCGAAGCCAAGTTCGACCTGCAATTGCACAGCGAAGAAGACCGCAACGGGCGCCTGAGCCTGTCGTTCGACTACGCCGACGAACTGTTTGACACCGCGACCATCGAGCGCCTGGCCGAACATTTCGTCAACCTGCTGCACGCTGTGTGCGAGCAACCGCAACAGGCCATCGGCGACCTGCCGCTGATGCAACAACAACCGCAGCCGTGGGGCGCAGCGCCGTGTGCGCCAGCCCAGCAATGGCTGCCCGATTTGCTCAACACCCAGGCCTCGGACAACACCGCGCTGGTCTGGCAGGACGGCAGCCTGAGCTTCGCCCAACTGCACACCCAGGCCAATCGCCTGGCCCACTACCTGCGCGACAAAGGCGTCGGCCCGGACGTGTGCGTGGCCATCGCCGCCGAGCGCTCGCCGCAACTGCTGATCGGCCTGCTCGCCATCATCAAGGCCGGCGGCGCCTACGTGCCGCTGGACCCGGATTACCCCGCCGAACGCCTGGCCTACATGCTCAACGACAGCGGCGTCGAACTGCTGCTGACCCAGACCTCACTGCTGGAGCAACTGCCCGCCGCCGAAGGCGTGTGCGTGATCGCCATGGACAGCCTGCACCTCGACAGTTGGCCCACCCAGCCACCAGGCCTGCACCTGCACGGTGACAACCTCGCCTACGTGATCTACACCTCCGGCTCCACCGGCCAGCCCAAGGGCGTGGGCAATACGCATGCGGCCTTGGCCGAGCGCTTGCAGTGGATGCAGGCCACCTACCAACTCAACGAAACAGATGTGCTGATGCAAAAGGCGCCGATCAGTTTCGACGTGTCGGTGTGGGAATGCTTCTGGCCGCTGATCACGGGCTGTCGCCTGGTGCTGGCCGGTCCTGGCGAGCATCGCGACCCGCACCGTATCGCGCAGTTGGTGCAGCAGCACGGCGTGACCACGCTGCACTTTGTGCCGCCGTTGTTGCAGCTGTTTATCGACGAACCGCTGGCGGCCGAATGCACCAGCCTGCGTCGCCTGTTTTCCGGTGGCGAAGCCTTGCCCGCCGAGTTGCGCAACCGCGTGTTGGCGCAGTTGCCCGCAGTGCAGTTGCACAACCGCTACGGCCCGACGGAAACCGCGATCAACGTCACTCACTGGCACTGCCGCGCGGAAGACGGCGAGCGTTCGCCGATTGGCCGGCCGCTGGGCAATGTGATCTGCCGCGTACTGGATGAACACCTCAACCTGCTGCCCCTCGGCGTGCCGGGTGAACTGTGCATCGGTGGCATCGGCCTGGCGCGGGGTTATCTGGGTCGTGCCGGTTTGACCGCCGAACGTTTTATCGCCGACCCGCTGGGCGCGGCCGGCGCACGTCTGTATCGCACCGGTGACCGTGTGCGCTGGAACGCCGATGGCGTGCTCGAATACCTCGGACGTCTCGACCAACAGGTCAAGCTGCGCGGCTTTCGCGTGGAGCCGGAAGAAATCGAAGCGCGCCTGCTCGCCCTCGATGGCATCGCCCAAGCCGTGGTGCTGGTGCGGGATGCGCAGTTGATCGGCTACTACACCGCCCACACCGATTTGAACGAAGAGGACGTGAAAAACGCCCTGGCCGCCGAGCTGCCGGAGTACATGGTACCCGCGCTGCTGATGCGCCTGGACGCTATGCCCCTGAGCCCCAGCGGTAAATTGGATCGCCGTGCGCTGCCGGAGCCGGTGTGGCAAACCCGCGAGCACATCGAACCTGAAACGCCGCTGCAACAGCAGATCGCAGCGATCTGGCGCGAAGTCCTCGGCCTGCCCCGCATCGGCCTGCGCGATGATTTCTTCGCCCTCGGCGGGCACTCGCTGCTGGCCACGCAAATCATCTCGCGCACTCGCCAGGCGTGCGACGTCGAGCTGCCGTTGCGCACCTTGTTCGAAGCCAGCGAGCTGGGCGCGTTTGCCGCGCAGGTCGGGCTGATCCAGGCGTCGGGCCAACGCAACCAACAGACCGCCATCGCCAAGGTCGACCGCAGCCAACCGGTGCCGCTGTCCTATTCCCAGCAGCGCATGTGGTTCCTCTGGCAGATGGAGCCGGACAGCCCGGCGTACAACGTCGGCGGCATGGCGCGCTTGCGTGGCGTGCTGGACGTGGGGCGATTCGAGGCGGCGTTGCAGGCCTTGATCATGCGTCACGAAACCCTGCGCACCACCTTCCCCAGTGTCGATGGCGTGGCGTACCAGAAGGTCGCGGCGCAAACCGGCCTGCGCATGGACTGGCAGGATTTCTCGGCGCTGGACGAAACCACGCGCCAACAACGCCTGCAACAGCTGGCCGACCATGAGGCCCACACCCCGTTCAACCTGGAAACCGGCCCGTTGCTGCGTGCCTGCGTGGTCAAGGCCGGCGAACGCGAGCACTACCTGGTGCTGACCCTGCACCACATCGTCACCGAAGGCTGGGCCATGGACATCTTTGCCCGTGAACTCAGCGCGCTCTACGAAGCCTTCATCGACGAGCGCGCCTCGCCACTCGCGCCGCTGGCGGTGCAATACCTCGACTACAGCGTGTGGCAGCGCCAGTGGCTGGAATCCGGCGAACGCCAGCGCCAACTGGACTACTGGACCGCGCAACTGGGTCACGAGCATCCGTTGCTGGAGCTGCCCGGCGACCGTCCACGCCCACCGGTGCAAAGCCACCGGGGCGAGTTGTACCGCTTCGACTTGAGCGATGACCTGGCCGCCCGCGTGCGTGCCTTCAACGCCGAGCGCGGCTTGACCCTGTTCATGACCATGACCGCGACCCTGGCCGTGTTGCTCTACCGCTACAGCGGCCAGACCGACCTGCGCATCGGCGCGCCGGTGGCCAACCGCATCCGCCCGGAAAGCGAAGGGCTGATCGGTGCGTTCCTCAACACCCAGGTGCTGCGCTGCCAGCTCAGTGGGCAGATGAATGTCGGCGAATTGTTCGAGCAGGTGCGCCACACCGTGATCGAAGGCCAGTCCCATCAGGACCTGCCGTTCGACCACTTGGTCGAAGCCCTGCAACCCCCGCGCAGTGCGGCGTATAACCCGCTGTTCCAGGTGATGTGCAACGTGCAGCGCTGGGAATTCCAGCAGAGCCGCGAACTGGCGGGCATGACCGTCGAGTACCTGGCCAACGATGCCCGTGCGACCAAGTTCGACCTCAACCTGGAAGTCACCGACCTCGACCATCGCCTGGGTTGCTGCCTGACCTACAGCACCGACTTGTTCGATGAGCCGCGTATTGCGCGCATGGCCGAGCATTGGCGCAACTTGCTGGAAGCACTGATCGCCGATCCGCAACAACGTCTCAGCGAACTGCCATTGCTCAGCTCCGCCGAGCAACGCGCGTTGCAGGACAGCCTGGGCGTAGAGCAGGGCGAGCACCGCCTTGACCAGTGCATCCATCAACTGTTCAGCCAACAGGCGCTGGCCCGTGGTGATGCGCCGGCGCTGACCTTTGCTGGCGTGACCCTCAGCTACCGCGAATTGAACGAGCGCGCCAACCGCCTGGCCTGGATGCTGCGCGAGCGTGGCGTCGGCCCGCAGGTACGCGTCGGCCTGGCGCTGCCGCGTTCCCTGGAGATGGTCATCGGCCTGCTGGCGATCCTCAAGGCGGGCGGCGCCTACGTGCCGCTGGACCCGGAATACCCGCTGGACCGCCTGCACTACATGATCGAAGACAGCGACATCGGCCTGCTGCTCAGCGATGCTTTGATGTTCGAAGCCCTCGGCGAGTTGCCGGCGACCGTGGCGTGCTGGTGCCTGGAAGATGACTTGCCAGTGCTCGGCAATTATCCGGTGGATGAGTTGCCGTTTATCAATCTGTCGCAGCATCAGGCATACCTGATCTACACCTCGGGTTCCACCGGCAAGCCGAAAGGCGTGGTGGTGGCCCATGGTGAAATCGCCATGCATTGCCAGGCCGTGATCGAACGCTTCGGCATGCGCCCGGACGATTGCGAACTGCACTTCTATTCGATCAATTTCGACGCCGCCACCGAGCGCCTGCTGGTGCCGCTGCTCAGCGGCGCGCAAGTGGTCTTGCGGGCGCAAGGGCAGTGGGACGCGGAAGAAATCTGCGCGCTGATTCGCCGTCATCGCATCAATATCCTCGGCTTCACGCCGAGCTACGGCAGCCAGTTGGCGCAGTGGCTGGCGACCCAGCAGCAGACCTTGCCGGTGCGCATGTGTATCACCGGCGGCGAGGCGCTGACCGGTGAGCATTTGCAGCGTATCCGTGCGGCGTTCCAGCCCGAGGTGTTCTTCAACGCCTACGGCCCAACCGAAACCGTGGTGATGCCGCTGGCCAGCCTTGCGCCCGAGCAACTGGAAGAGGGCGCTGGCAGCGTGCCGATCGGCAGCATTATTGGCGACCGCGTGGCGTACATTCTCGACGCCGACCTGGCCTTGGTGCCGCAAGGTGCGACCGGCGAGTTGTACGTCGGCGGTGCGGGTTTGGCGCAGGGCTATCACCAGCGTCCGGGGATGACGGCGGAGCGTTTTGTCGCCGATCCGTTTGCCCGTAATGGCGGGCGCCTGTATCGCACCGGTGACCTGGTGCGCCAACGTGCCGATGGCTTGGTGGAGTACCTGGGCCGGATCGACCATCAGGTGAAGATCCGTGGTTTCCGCATCGAACTGGGCGAGATCGAAACCCGTCTGTTGGAACACGAAGCCGTGCGCGAAGCGGTGGTGTTGGCGCTGGACTCGCCGAGCGGCAAACAGCTGGTGGCGTACCTGGTCAGCGATGCCGACCACGCTCCACTGCGTGATGCGCTGAAAGCTCACCTCAAGGCGCAACTGCCGGACTACATGGTGCCCGCGCACCTGATCGTGCTGGACAGCATGCCGCTGACCGCCAACGGCAAACTCGACCGCCGCGCCTTGCCGCAGCCAGACCCCGAAGCCAATCGCCAACACTACGTGGCGCCGCGCAATGAGCTGGAAAGTACCTTGGCGGCGATCTGGTGCGCGGTGTTGAACGTGCAGCAAGTCGGCCTCGACGATAATTTCTTTGAACTGGGCGGCGACTCGATCCTGTCGATCCAGGTGGTCAGCCGGGCGCGTCAGGCGGGGATTCATTTCAGCCCGCGCGACCTGTTCCAGCACCAGACCGTACAAAGCCTGGCCGCCGTGGCCACGCGCTCCGAGCAGGTCACGGCGGAGCAGGGCGTGTTGACCGGCAGTTCGGGCCTTACGCCGATCCAGCATTGGTTCTTCGACACCGAGATTGCCCCGCGTCAGCACTGGAACCAGGCGCTCCTGCTCAAGCCGCTGCAACTGCTTGATCCGCACCGCCTGGAGCAAGCGCTGCTGGCGGTACTGGAACACCACGACGCGCTGCGCCTGAGCTTCACCCAGCGCGATGCGCAGTGGCACGCCGAGCACTTGGCCGTGCCTCAAGGCGGCGTGCTGATGCAGGCGCAAGTGCGTGACATGCAAGATTGCACCGCGCTGTTCACCGATACCCAGCGCAGCCTCGACCTCGAACACGGGCCGCTATTGCGCGCCTTGCTGGTGGACGGTCCCGAGGGCCAGCAACGCCTGCTGATCGCGATCCATCACCTGGTGGTGGATGGCGTGTCGTGGCGCGTGTTGCTGGAAGATCTGCAGAACGTTTATCGCCAATTGAGCGACGGCCAGTCCGTCAGCCTGCCGGCCAAGACCAGCGCGTTGCGTGACTGGGCCGCGCGTTTGCAGGCGTATGCCGGCAGCGAATCCCTGCGTGAAGAACTCGGCGTGTGGCAGGCGCAGTTGGCCGGGCCTGCGCTCGCGTTGCCGGCGGACCGTCCACACGGCAGCCTGCGCAACCGCGATGCCGACACCGTCAGCGTGCGCCTGGATGCCGAGCACACGCGCCAGCTGCTGCAACAGGCGCCGAGCTCCTATCGCACCCAGGTCAACGACCTGCTGTTGACCGCCCTGGCCCGTGTGCTGTGCCGCTGGAGCGGGCAGCCTTCGACGCTGATCCAACTGGAAGGCCACGGCCGCGAAACCCTGTTCGATGACATCGACCTGACCCGCAGCGTCGGCTGGTTCACCAGCGCTTACCCGTTGCGCCTGACGCCGCAGTTGGAGCAGGGCGCTTCGATCAAGGCGATCAAGGAACAACTGCGCGGCGTGCCGCATAAAGGCCTGGGCTATGGCGTGTTGCGCTATCTTGCGGACGACCTGACCCAGCACACCCTGGCCGCACTGCCGAGCGCCGAGATCACCTTCAACTACCTCGGCCAGTTCGACCAGAGCTTTGGCAGCGAGGCGCTGTTCCATCCGCTGGACGAATCCGCCGGCCTCGCCCACGACCCGGACGCACCGCTGCCCAATGCGTTGAGCGTCGACAGCCAGGTGTATGGCGGTGAACTGGTGCTGCGCTGGACCTTCAGCCGCGAACGTCACGACCCGCAAACCATCCGCGAACTGGCCGAGGCGTACCTGGCCGAGCTGCAAAGCCTGATCGCCCATTGCCTCAAGGACGATGCCGGTGGCCTCACGCCGTCGGACTTCCCGCTGGCGCACCTGACCCAGCCGCAACTGGATGCGTTGCCGGTGCCGGCCAGCGTCATCGAAGACGTCTACCCGCTGACCCCGATGCAGGAAGGCCTGCTGCTGCACACCCTGCTGGAACCCGGCACCGGCCTCTACTACATGCAGGACCGCTACCGCATCAACAGCGCGTT
Source organism: Pseudomonas sp. Marseille-Q1929 (assembly GCF_017316265.1). NCBI lineage: Bacteria > Pseudomonadati > Pseudomonadota > Gammaproteobacteria > Pseudomonadales > Pseudomonadaceae > Pseudomonas > Pseudomonas sp. Marseille-Q1929. The sequence continues at coordinate 15,039 of NZ_JAFLWU010000032.1, read as the reverse complement.
GGCCCCCGAGCGTTTTGCCCAGGCCTGGCAGGCGGTGATCGCCCGTCACGAAGCCTTGCGTGCGTCGTTCTGCTGGAACGTGGGCGAAGACATGTTGCAGGTGATCCACAAACCGGGCAGCACGCCGATTGAATACCTGGACTGGAGCGCCGATGCCGAAGAAGAGCAGGAACCGCGCCTGCAAGCCTTGCTCAAGGCCGAGCGCGAAGCCGGTTTCGATCTGCTCAACCAGGCGCCGTTCCACCTGCGTTTGATCCGCGTCGGCGCCGAGCGCTACTGGTTCATGATGAGCAACCACCACATCCTCATCGATGCGTGGTGCCGTTCGCTGCTGATGAATGACTTCTTCGATATCTACATGGCCCTCGGCGAAGGCCGCGACGCGCAACTGGCCACGCCGCCGCGCTACCGCGACTACATTGCCTGGCTGCAACGCCAGAACCTGGACGAAGCGCGCCAGTGGTGGCAGCAGAACCTGCAAGGGTTTGAGCGCACCACGCCGATCCCGAGTGACCGCCCATTCATGCGCGACCACGCGGGCCACGGCGGCATGGTGGTGGGGGATTGCTACACCCGTCTCGATGCCCGCGACGGTGCGCAATTGCGCGAGCTAGCCCAGGCCCATCAACTCACCGTCAATACGTTTGCCCAAGCGGCATGGGCCTTGGTACTGCGGCGTTTGAGCGGCGACCGTGACGTGTTGTTTGGCGTCACCGTGGCCGGTCGCCCGGTGGAAATGCCCGAGATGCAACGCACTGTCGGCCTGTTTATCAACAGCATCGCGCTGCGGGTGAAGCTGCCCGAGGACGACCAGAAATGCAGCGTGCGCCAATGGCTGAGCGGCCTGCTCGACAGCAACATGCAACTGCGCGAGTACGAATACCTGCCGCTGGTGACGATCCAGGAACATAGCGAATTGCCCAAGGGCCAGCCGCTGTTCGACAGCCTGTTCGTGTTTGAAAACGCGCCGGTGGAAGTCTCGGTGCTGGACCGTGCGCAAAGCCTGAATGCCACTTCGGATTCCGGGCGCACCCACACCAACTTCCCGCTGACGGCGGTGTGTTACCCGGGCGATGACCTCGGTTTGCACCTGTCCTATGACCAGCGCTACTTCGACGAAACCACCGTGCAAGGCATGCTCGGCGAGTTCAAGCGCCTGCTGCTGGCGCTGGTGCAGGGCTTCCATGGCGACATGGCCGAGCTGCCGCTGATTGGCGCGCAGGAGCGTGAATTCCTCGTAGAGGGCTGCAATCAGAGCGCGCACGACTATCCGTTGGAGCGCAGCTATGTCGAGCTGTTTGAAGCTCAGGTCGCCGCGCATCCACAACGTATCGCCGCGAGTTGCCTGGACCAGCAGTGGACCTATGACGAACTGAACCGGCGCAGTAACGGCCTGGGCCACGCGTTGATCGAAGCGGGCGTGGGCCTGGATCAACCGGTGGCGTTGCTGGGCGAGCGTAACCTCGACCTGCTGGGCATGATCATCGGCAGCTTCAAGGCCGGTGCCGGTTACCTGCCGCTGGACCCTGGGCTGCCAAGCCAGCGTCTACACAGCATTATCGAGCTGAGTCGCACGCCGTTGCTGGTGTGCAGCGAGGCGTGCCGCGAGCAGGCCATCGCGTTGCTCGAAGGTTTCGACTGCCAGTTGCTGGTGTGGGAAGAAGTTCCGGCCCGTGGGGCGAATCCCGAGATCTACAGCGGCCCGGACAACCTCGCCTACGTGATCTACACCTCGGGCTCCACCGGCCTACCCAAGGGTGTGATGGTCGAACAGCGCGGCATGCTCAACAACCAGTTGAGCAAGGTGCCGTACCTGAATCTCAGCGACGCGGATGTGATCGCGCAGACCGCTTCGCAAAGCTTTGATATTTCCGTGTGGCAGTTCCTCGCCGCGCCGTTGTTTGGTGCGCGGGTGGATATCGTGCCGAACGCGCTGGCCCATGATCCGCAAGGGTTGCTTGAGCATGTCCAGGCGCAAGGCATTACGGTGCTGGAGAGCGTGCCGTCACTGATCCAGGGCATGTTGGCCCAGGACCGCATCGGCCTCGATGGCTTGCGCTGGATGCTGCCGACAGGCGAAGCCATGCCGCCGGAACTGGCGCACCAGTGGTTGCTGCGTTATCCCGAGATTGGCCTGGTGAACGCCTATGGCCCGGCGGAATGCTCCGATGACGTGGCGTTCTTCCGCGTCGATGCTGCATCGACCCGTGGCACTTACCTGCCGATTGGTACGCCGACTGACAACAACCGCTTGTACCTGCTCGATGGCGCACTGGAGCTGGTGCCGCAAGGCGCGGTCGGTGAATTGTGCGTGGCCGGTACGGGCGTCGGCCGTGGTTATGTCAGCGACCCGCTGCGCACCGCGCCGGTGTTTGTGCCGAACCCGTTTGGCACAGCGGGCGAGCGTCTCTATCGCACCGGCGACCTTGCACGTCGACGCAGTGATGGGGTGTTGGAATACGTCGGGCGTATCGACCATCAGGTGAAGATTCGTGGCTACCGCATCGAACTCGGGGAAATCGAAGCGCGCCTGCATGAGCAACCGGAAGTGCGCGACGGCGCGGTGGGCGTGCAGGAAGGCGTCAACGGCAAGCATCTGGTCGGCTATCTGGTCGCTGCCGATGAAACGCTGAATCCGAGCGAACGCCTGGACCGCATCAAGGAGCGCCTGCGCGCCGAATTGCCGGAATACATGGTGCCGCTGCACTGGCTGTGGCTCGACCGGTTGCCGCTGAACGCCAACGGCAAACTCGACCGCAAGGCGTTGCCTTCGCTCGAGATCGGCCAGCTCCAGAGCCAGGATTACCTGGCGCCACGCAACGAACTGGAAACCACCCTGGCTGCGATCTGGGCCGAGGTGTTGAAGGTTGAGCGGGTCGGCGTGCAGGACAACTTCTTCGAACTGGGCGGGCACTCGTTGCTGGCCACGCAGATTGCCTCGCGGGTGCAGAAAACCTTGCAGCGCGATGTGCCGTTGCGGGCGATGTTCGAGTGCAGCACGGTGGCGGAGTTGGCTGAGTACATTGATGGGCTGGCCGTCAATGAAATCAGTGCGGAGAAGGTGGATCGGTTGAGTGATTTGATGGCGGAGTTGGAGGGGATGTGAGGGGACCGTTGGTAAGAACTGTCAGATCTGACAGTAGGCAAAGCTTCTGATCCAAGCCTTAGATAACCGAAGTCTCTGGCCAGCATGGCCAGCCTCGACGGTTATCTAACGCTGGATAGGAGTCTTATCGTGGCTAAAAAACCAATCCATAAAAAAACGTTATCTTCCCAACCTGACAAAACTGCACCTCGGCCACCGAAAAAGCCCAAGGCGCAATTCCCTGTTCCTATCGTCAAGTTCGCAGCCAATAACAGCGTGCTCTACCCCATGGATGCGATCGATGGGACTGAGGCCAAGCTGACGCAACCTACGGGGGCGACGGACTGCACATTTTTCATCGCTATCAAGGATCAGGCCGAGCCTGCATTCGAACCCATCTTTGTGGATAACGGCGATGATGTCGTACCGATTTCTCCGCAGTTACTCAGCCTGATGATCGGGCACACGGTGCTGATGTGGTACACGGCTATTGTGGGGGGCAAAGAGGAAGATTCCCTGGTGCTGGAGCTGGAAGTTCAGTTTTTGAGGGAGGAGGATCTGGTTGGATCGAGGCCTGTGTATGAGCACTCCAAGAATGAGTGGAACACTTGGTGGCTGAGGATGCATAGTTTCACGGGTGATGAAACCGTCAAAGTCGAGGCCTGGCCCTTAATCTTTCCGGGGCAACGGTTGTTTGTCACGGTCGCCGGTAACCAGCACATTCCGCCGTATCGCTTCATCTGGGTTGCACTGGATCATGTGGTACAGCCCCATGAGGCGCGTGCGGGTTATGTCTTCAGGTTTCCTCTTTCACGCCCATGGATGTCCAGGCTGGATGACTATTCGGCGCTGACGGCCCACTTGGGTGTCATTTGGGATGGAACCAGGCCTGTATTTCCTGATCCAGGCGACCCTCTTCTTGAAAACCCACTGCCTATCAACGCCCAGGATTTCCACTTGCGTACCACCACGCTGCTGCAGGTGGACCCGCACCAGGACTTGCCTCCTCCGCATCTGCGCCAGTCTGTGGACTACAACGGTGGGTGGCACCTTAATCCCGAACTCACTAAAGACGGGGGCGATGTCGATGTTCCCGGCCTGGATACCTACGCGGGCGATCGTGTCTGTTTTTTTGTGGACGGGCCGGGATTCGCGAAGAAACCGCTAGGTTGCGTAGCCATTGAACACGACGGGGATCCGGCGTCGGTCAAACTATCGGCCTGTATCGTTGCCTGTTTATTCAATAAGTCGATGACGCTGACCTACACCCTTGCATTCAACGAAAGTGAACAGTCATCCCCTGCACAGGACGTCAGCGTATCGGTGCCCCGGTTCGTTCATCCAACTATTGAAGAAGCAACTAACGGTAAAGTGGACCTCAGCACATTCACAGGGGGCGCACTGGCCACAGTGCCCGTTTGGGCCTACGCCGAGTGTTCGAATCTTTGTTGGATGTGGATCACGGGAAAGGACGGGGACGGCAGTGCATACCGGTTCGACATTTTATGGGATGAACCTGTGCCGGACGATTGGAAGGCTGAAGGTGTGGAGGCGCCTATTCCAAGGGCTGAACTGCAAAAACTGGCCGATTGCAGCGAGTTCGAGCTGCATTTTGCAGTGAGCTTTTGTGAGGTGATCGGGCTGGAGAACGCTCACGAGTTTCCTGCTCAGGCTTTCAAGGTCGAGCAGGAACCGCTGGACCTTCTCAAGCCTTCGGTGACCGAAGCAGTGGACGATGACCTGACCGTCTGGAATGGACGCGACGGTGTGCATGTCGAGGTTGATTACGTCGGAAAACATCCGGACCATAGCATCTCTGTGTGCTGGTCCAAGCCAGACGGCAGTTGCTTGTTGTTGCCTGCCCAACCTGGCAGTGACTCGATCTTCTTCGTGCCACGGGAAGCAGTCATCGAAAGTATGGGCAAAACCATTAAGATCACTTATACCGTGACCAGCGCGTGCAAGGTGCAGATCTCACCACCTCTGAATCTGAAAGTCAGTGTCGCTGTACGCTTGCCAACACCTGCTGTGAAGCAGGCTACTCCTTACGCCATCCAGGGCGGCATCCTCGACCTGCGTACCTTTGCGGGTGATGCCGATGTTGTCGTAAACAAATGGTGGTTTCTTTTGTTGGCTCAGCATGGCTGGTTGGAATGCAGAGGGACTGACGAGAACGGCTTGCCCTATACCATCAAAGTAGCGACCGGCCACGCGATTACTGCGCCAGAAGTAAATGCAGGTTTGGATATGAAGCTCCTGCGTACGGAGCTGGAGAAACTGCGTAACAAAACCGCTTTGGTGGTTTCTTACGAGGGGACTCCTGATGTGGCCGGTGTCAGGAGCAATGCAATCCAGTTTCCTGTGCTAAATCTGGAGTTTCGCAAGGCTTTTTACCATCACACTGACTTCGAACCAGCCGGGAAAGGTTGGAACGGCTGGCAAAAAGGGGCGGGTGCTACGGACCCGAGGGATCTGGTTGAAAAAGCAGGTCCAGTGCCTGGAAAATCTATCGGGATTTTCTTGTTTAACTGGGGTTACGCCAACACAACCGATCCAGCCACGCAGAGTGTGCAACTGTTTCAGACATTCACTGGGCTGGAGGTGGGGCGTCAGTACAAGTTCAGTGCTTGGGTGCGTGATAACAGTGGGGCGGGCAATAAACCACGGTTGGTGCTTACGGCCTATGGGGTGGATATTTCGCCAGTAACGTTGCCGGGTAGGGCTTGGGAATTTATCCAAGGCGTGTTCACAGCAGCGTCAAGTTCGGCGTTGCTCACGTTTGAAAACCGTCAGATGGGGATAGCAGGTAATGACTTTGATGTGACTCAGATGACGGTGGAGGAACTTTGATCAGCAATGGCCACTTGTAGCCAGTGCAGGGCCTCCGAGCGTTGGAGGCCTTGTATTTCGCCTTTGGAATAACTTATTTCGGCCCCATGATCTTGCCTAGTTTCTCCGGTGAAGGCGCCCCCTGCTGTTGCTGTAACCCACCCTTGTCATCCAGATAGAAAATCGCCGGCGTCGCCGACAGCTCCAGCTCATCCATCAACTTCATATTCCCATCGAGCTTGGCTTCGATATTCGCGGGAATCTTCGCCAGCGCCTGTAACTTGCTGCCCTTGCCGGCGGCGCTCAGGCACAGGGCTATGTCGCGGTTCTGGTGCAGCAGATGTGAATTTATCTCTGCCGCAGCCGCCGGGACTTTCGGTCTGAACTGTCAGTTCTCACAGTAGGCAATCATGCTTCCTCAGGAGTAAATAACCATTCGGTACACCGGTGTGCGCCGGTATCTATCCTTGGATGGGAGCGTTGGTCATGGCAAAACCTAAAACACCCAAAAAAAACGTGAGCTCGGTACCTCAGTCGAAACCGAAAGGCGATGCGCCGATCATTGCGCCAGTCAATAATTTGCCACTGCCGCAGGTGCTCCACTCCACGGCCAACAGCACGTTGCCGCCAATGAGTTCGACGGCCGGCACAGCTGTCATCATTACCGCAGCGGCCGCCAGCGGCGCGCAAATCAACGTGTTCTGGGCGATCAAAGGCCAGGAGGCCAATCCGGTATTCACGACGAAAGCCCAAGGCAATGGCAGTGCGGGTGTCGAGGTACCGATTCCGGCCTGGGTGGTGGGTTACTGCATCGCCAAGACGCTAACGATTTGGTATCAAGTCGGGAATGACAGTTCGCTGAGGCTGGAGTTGACGGTCGAAGTTATTGACCCCAATGATATGCTAAAGCCGGTTTTTACCGATCTTGTGTTCTTCCAGGGGTCCTGGTGGCTGGACATGGCCAAGTTTCCTGGCAATGCCGGTGTTGAACTATGTGCCTGGCCGTTCATTGCAGCCGGGCAGCGATTGTGGGTCGAGGCGGTGGGTAACGAACACCTGTCGCCACGGCGTTTTTACTGGATTCTTGAAAACCATGTGGTGGCTGAAGAAGAGGCACAGCAAGGTTTCTGCTTCCTGTTGGAAATTCTGCGCGAGTGGTTGGCTGAGAACCAAGACTGGTCGTCAGTGACGGTGCATGCAGGTGTCACGTATGACGGCGCCCACGGTACGCCGCCTGAAGATCCTGCCATTTCCCATATCCCGGCGAATGCTCATGAAATACCCCGTGCCACAGCGAACCTGCGGCTGGGAGAGCCGGAGCTCAACTTGTTGCCGCCCAAGCTGCGCGAAGCGGTCTATGTGGAGGGACAAGGCTACGTTCTCAATCCGGCTTTGACCGTCGACGGGGGCCATATCGAGGTGACGTATGACCGTATGAAGCCTGGTGATCATGTGTGTGTGAGATTCGAAGGAACACCGGGCCAGGGGTCGCCGGTGCTGGTCTGTCAGGACGTGCAGGACGGTGAGACCAAGCTTGTGTTCCCCGTACCGGCGTCGGCGTTCAGTGCCAACTTTGGCAGGGCGGTTGTTCTTTCTTACACGGTCCTGCGCGACCACTTGTGGCCCTCGCAGAAATTGACCGTTCAAGTCCTTGAGCTTGTCGGCTTGAGCGGGATTGACGTCGAGGAAAAAACTGATGGAAAGTTGTGCCTCAACAACTTTTCGGGCCCTGCCAATGCAACTGTCGCCCAGTGGGATTACATCGCGCCAGGACAGATCTGCTGGATGTGGATCGTCGGCAAGTCTGAGGACGGTACTGCCATTTACCGGGACATCCTGGTGGCCGAGCCCCTCAAGCCTGAGTGGGTCACCGACGGTGTCAGCACCGAGTTGGCCCGCGCCGAGTTGGAAAAGCTGGCGGACTGCGAGGTCTTCGACATTCATTTTGCGGTGAATTTCCAAGGTTTGGCAGACAAGGCTGAAGCCATCGCGTTCCGGCCGTTGCAGCTGCAAATGATCCAGGCTGAATTGGTGCTGTTGGCACCCAGCGTGCGCGAGGCAATCGGCAATCATCTGACGGTATGGAATGGCCGGAATGGCGTGACGGTGCGGGTGGAATATGACCGCATGAGCCCTCATCACACCATCACGCTGTGCTGGGAGCAGGCGGGAGTGTGTCTGGCGCTGGGGTCTAAGCCGGGGAATATCACGCCGGGCTACGTGGACTTCCTGATCCCGCGTGAGGCGGTGATTCACGGTATCGGTAAAACGGTGCCGATCCGCTTCAGTGTTTCCAGCCGGTGCAAGCAGCAGACTTCGCCGGACTTGGAGCTGGAGATCAGTGTGCCAGTGCGTTTGCCAACGCCCGCAGTGACAGAGGCTACGCCATACGCCACTCAAGGCGGGATCTTGGACCTGCGTACCTTTGTCGGTGATGCTCGTATCACAGTGGAAAAATGGTGGTTCATGCTGTTGGGGCAGATCGGTTGGCTCAAATGCATAGGCACCGCCGACGCGAGTGGATCCCCTCACACCATCAATGTGGCGATTGCCGAACCGATCACCGCAAGTGATCTTTCCGATGGCCTGGAAAAACTACTCCCGCGTGCAGAGCTGGAGAAGTTGCGTAACGAAACGTCTTTGGTTATCGAGTACAAGGTGACGCCTGATGTCGGCGGTGTTTTGACTAGGGCGATAGCGTTCCCTGCGTTGAATCTGCAGTTCCGTAAACCGTTCTACCATCACACTGACTTCGATCCAGCCGGGAAAGGTTGGAACGGCTGGCAAAAAGGGCCGGGTGCTGTCGACTCCAGAGATCTGAGGCTTAAAACGGGGGCGGTGCCAGGAGCGCCGTCCGGGACCTATGTAGAGGACTGGGGGTACACCAATACTCAAGATCCTGTCACCCAGCGTGTGAAGCTATACCAAGACTTCAATCAGCTGGAGATCGGGCGCATTTACAAGTTTAGCGCCTGGATACGCGATTCTTACGCTCCGGGAACTGGCAGAAAGGCTCTATTGGTACTTGTCGCCCAAGGGGTAGATATTTCTCCGATAACAGCACCTGGTAGGCCTTGGGAGCTAATCCAGGGTACTTTCTTGGTCACTTCTTCCACTACAAGGCTTTCACTTGATAATCTTCAGATGGGAAGAGATCCAATCAATGACTTTGATACAACTCAAATAACTGTCGAAGAAATTTGATCAAGGGTTGAAAAAAGGCCTCCGGATACTGGGGGCCTTAATCCCAGCTGTTCGTTTATTATTTTGGCCCAAGTATCTTCACCAGCTTCTCCGGCGACGGCGCCCCCTGCTGTTGCTGCAACCCACCCTTGTCATCCAGATAAAAAATCGCCGGCGTCGCCGACAGTTCCAGCTCATCCATCAACTTCATATTCCCATCGAGTTTGGCCTCGATATTCGCCGGGATCTTTGCCAGCGCCTGCAACTTGCTGCCCTTGCCGGCGGCTTCGTGTTCTTCCAGGGCCTTTTGCGGGTCTTTGGCGGCAAACAATGCGGCGGATTTGGCCGCGCTGTCTTCGCGGATGATGCCGACCATGATGTGGCGCAACTGCACCTTGCCGGCCTTGACCCACGGGCGCGCCTGTTCCCAGAACATGTTGCAGTACGGGCAGTTGGGGTCGCTGAACAGGTAGACGATACGCGGTGCGTTGACGTCGCCGTCCTGGATCCAGCTGCTTTTTTCCATCTTGGCCCAGACTTCCTTGGCCATCGGCGCGTACACCAGTTTTTCCAGGGGCGCGTTGCTCAGGTCGTTGCCTTGGGCGTCGTACAGGTTGCCGGCCAGCACGTTCTTGCCGTCGGCGGTCAGGTACAGGGCCATGCCGCGGTTCTGGTATTGCGCGGCGTAGCCGGTGAGGCCGCTGGGGGCGTCGAACTTGCCGAGGATCTTGGCGCCCTTGGCTTCGATCTGTTTGATCGGCGCGGGCCAGTCTTCGGCCTGGGCCAGGGTGGCCGCCAGCGTCAGGGGCAGCAGGGTCAGCAGGTGGCGGAGGCTTGGCATGTGGGTTTCCTTGTCGGGGCGGTGTCGAAGGCTTCGAGCGAACGGGCGAGGCTGGCCTGGGACAGTTCGCCCAGGTGGCTGTGGATCAGGCGTCCGTCGGCCTGGTAGAACAACGTGGTCGGCAGGGCCATGGAGCCCACGGCCTGCCCGAGGCGGCCACTGGCGTCGAACAGCATGTTGTCGAGGGTCAGGCCCTGGGTGGCGAGAAAGGTGCTGACGCTCTGCATGCTTTCGGCTTGGTTGACGAACAGGAAGGTCACGTCGGGGCGTTGGCGCTGGGCGCGTTCCAGCACCGGCATTTCCCGGCGGCACGGTGGGCACCAGGTGGCCCACAGGTTGATCACCAGTGGGCCGCCTTTGTAGTCGGCCAGTTGCACGGTTTCTCCGTTGGCATTGCGCAAGGCAATCTCCGGCAATTGTGCGCCTTTGTCGTACAGGCTCAGGGACAGGCTGGTCAGGCCCCAGAACAGCAGGCCGGTGACCACCCCGGCGCCCAGCGGCTTGCGCAGGGGCGGGCGGCGCCAGCCGTAGGCCAGGGCGCCGAGGATCAAGGCGATGATGCCGGGCCAGGCGAGGAAGCCGCCGTCGCGCACGTCTACCATTTGCAGCCAGTCGTGGCTGTAGTCGCTCCAGTACAGCAGCACAAAGCTGACCCGCGCCACCAGCATGCCCAGCAGGAACAGGCTGAACAGCACCGATTCCGGGTTTTCACCGCCACGCTTGGCCACGCGCCAACCCACCAGGGTGGCGAGAATCAGCGCGCTGATCAGCAGAATGTGATTCAGGGCGATGGCAAAGGTGCCGATGGTCAAGGTCAACATCAGAGGGCGTCTCGGGTTTGCGTCCAGCGTTGCAGGAAGGCGGCGGCATCCACTTCGCCGGTGATGCGTTGGGCGCGGCGTTCTTCACCGTCGGGGCCGATCCACACAAAGCTCGGCGGGCCGGGCACTTTGTAGCGGCCCAGCAGCTCGCGGCTGGCGGCGTTGTCGGCGGTGACGTCCAGGCGCAGCAGGCGCACGTCCTTGAGGGCGTCCATCACGGCGGGTTTGCCGAACACCTGTTTTTCCATGATCTTGCAGGACACGCACCAGTCGGCGTAGTAGTCCACCAGCACCCACTGGCCCTGGGCCTTGGCGCTGTCGAGCTGGCTTTGCAGCACGGCTGGGTCGCTGATGGTCATGAAGGCATCGTGGGCGCTGGGCGCAGCTGCCACCGGCGCGCCGCCATACACCTTCAGCGGCTGCCACAGGTCATCGCTGCCACCGGCTGCGCCCACCACCAGCACGGCGCCCCACAGGCCCAAGACCAGGGAGCCGGCGCCAAACACCTTGGCGGCCAGGCCGTATTCGCGGGCCAGGGTCCAGCCGCAGTAGGCCATGACCAGCGCCAGTGCGCCCCACAGGCCGAGCCACAGGCTGGCATCGACCACCGGGCGGATCATCAACACGGCGCTGCCGAGGAACAGGAAGCCGAAGATGCCCTTGACCAGGTTCATCCAACTGCCGGACTTGGGCAGCACGCCGTTGCCCAGGGTGACGAGCAGCAGCAGCGGCACACCAATGCCGATGCCAAGGGTGAACAGCGCGAGGCCGCCGAACACCACGTCGCCGGTCTGACCGATATACAACAGCAGGCCCGCCAGGGGGGCCGTCATGCAGGGGCCCACCACCAGGGCGGAGAGGGCGCCGAGGATGCCGGCCCCGACCATGCTGCCGCCGCTTTGCTGGCGGCTGAGGTTGTCCAGGCGATCACGCAGGAAGGCCGGCAGTTGCAGCTCGAAGAAGCCGAACATGGGCAGCGCCAGCAACACAAACAGCGTCGCGATGGAACCGAGCACCCAGGGTTGCTGCAACCACGCTTGCAAGTTGGCGCCGAGCAGGGCCGCGACCACACCCAGTGCGGCATACACCAGGGCCATGCACACCACGTAGCTGCCGGCGAGGGCAAAGCCGCGTCGCGGGCTGGCCCCACTGCCCACCACCAGGCCAGCGAGAATCGGCAACATGGGCAACGAGCAGGGCATAAATGCCAGGCCCAGGCCGAGTGCAAAAATTGCCAGCAAGCTCCAGAACAGATTCCGTTCACTGAGGAATCGGGCGATTTTCTGGTCGTCGGCCGTACCGCCAGCCACTGCTGGCTTGGCTGCCCCGCCGAGGTCCACGGTCATCGACTGCGGCGGGTAGCACAGGCCGGCATCGGCACAGCCCTGCCAGCCCAGCTTGACCTGGCCGGTGACGCCGGCGGGAATTTTCACCTCCAGGCCCTGGCGATACACTTGCTGTTCGCCGAAGAACTCGTCGCTATGGGCTTCACCCTGGGGCAGCACGGGTTTTTCGGCCAAACCGTCGAACTTCATGCGTTGCTGGTACAGGTAGTAACCGTCGGCAATCTGCCAATACAGTTGGGTCTCGCCGCTTTCCAGGCGCTCGGAGGTAAAGGTGAAGGCCTTGGCCACCGGGAGGAAGTCGGGTTTTGTCTCAAACGGATTGCCCGGCGCGGCCTGGGCGAACCCCGCGAACAACACCAGCAGAAAGATAAACAGATGCCGCATGGTCAAGCCTTAGTTCGATGCAAGTGAGGCACACAATGTGTGGCGTTGATTAACCGATGATTAACCGGCGCTATTCTAGAGTGTAGGGAATCGCTGAGCATGGATCTTTTAGCGGCATAATCTGCACTTAATCGGCTGCATTTTTAATCACGCCATCTTTCATGAAGGGTTCAGCATGCACGTACTGGTCTGCGAAGACGACGATCTGATCGCCAGCGGCATCGTGGCCGGCCTCACCGCCCAGGGTTTTACCGTGGAGCGCGTTGGCACGGCGGCGGCTGCACGGGCCATGCTCAAGGCGGCGACGTTTGACATCATGGTGCTTGATCTTGGCTTGCCGGACGAAGATGGCCTCAAGCTGCTGCAACAACAGCGTAGCCAGGGCTTGGAAATCCCTGTGCTGATCCTCACCGCACGGGATTCCGTGACCAACCGTGTCGACGGCCTGCAAGCCGGCGCCGACGACTACCTGCTCAAGCCTTTCGACCTGCGCGAACTGGCCGCGCGCCTGCAAACCCTGCTGCGGCGCATGGCCGGACGCAGCGTCAACCTGATCGAGCATGGCCGCTTGGCCTACGACCCAAGCAGCCGCGAGACCTTTCTGGGCGGCGAACCGGTGGACCTGTCCCGCCGCGAGCAGGCGTTGTTGCAAGCGCTGCTGCACAACAAGGGCCGCGTGCTGTCCAGCGAGCAGCTCAAGGACAGCGTCTATGGCTTCAATGACGAATTGGAAAGCAACGCGCTGAACGTGCATATCCACCACCTGCGCCGCAAGTTGGGCAACGGCATCGTAGAGACCGTGCGCGGCCTCGGCTACCGCCTGGGGCCAGCGGACGGTGGAGAGGACGCGTCGTGAAAAGCCTGCGCCTGCGCCTGACGTTCAAGCTGGGCGCCGCCTTTGTGTTGATCTGGGCCCTGGCGGCGGCCTGGATGCTCAACGATCTGCGCAACCAGATGATGTTCTCCCTCGACCAGCGCCTGGTGGCCTCGGCGCGTATGGTTGCCGGGCTGATGGAAGAGATGCCGGGCCTGGCCAGTTCCAGTGTGGGCAAGCATTTCGGCGCCAAGCCACTGAATGTGCCGGGCGGCATGGCCTGCCAGGTCAGTTCGTTGCGCGGCGAAGTCCTGGCCCGCAGCCACACGACCCCGGACGAGGGCCTGGAATCCATGCGCAGTGGCTTTCGTGACCAGGTCATCGATGGCGCGGCGTGGCGCAGTTTCACCTTGTCCCGTGGCGACTTGTTGATCACCACCGCTGACCGCCAGGTGGAGCGCGAGGCGTTGAACCTGTCGATCCTGCTCGCCGCTTCGGTGCCGGTGGGCGTGGCGATGCTCGGTTGCCTGTGCCTGTTGTGGCTGGGTATCGGCCAGAGCCTGGTGCCGCTCAACCGCATGCGAGACGCGCTGATGCGGCGCAGTGCTGATTCCCTGGAGCCGTTGCAGATCCACCCGTTGCCCAGCGAACTCAAACCGTTGCTCGACACCCAGAACCAACTGTTGCAGCGCATCGCCAAGACCATCGAACGCGAGCGCCGCCTCACCGGCGACGCGGCCCATGAACTGCGCAGCCCGCTGACGGCGATCAAGACCCACCTGCAAGTGGCGCGCATGACCGACGGCGCGGCGCGCGACCAGTCCCTGGCCCATGCCGAGGAGGGCGCCGACCGCCTGCACCGTACCCTGGAGCAACTGCTGTTGCTGGCGCGCGTGGAAGGCAGCCTGTCCTTCGATGATGGTTTGCAATCCAGCGCCGAGCAAGTCGCGCGGCTGGCCATCCAGGACGCCAACGCCGGCGACAACAGGCGCATCGACCTGACCCTGGCGGACAACCTCGTCGACACCCCGGTGGAAATGCCGGTGGGCCTGGCGGTCGCGGCGCTGCGCAACTTGCTGGACAACGCCTTGCGCCACACGCCCGCTGATACACGGGTGGAACTGAACGTGTCCGCCGACGCCGAGCATGTGGTGTTCCGCGTGCGTGACCATGGCAAGCAGATCTCCGGCGAAGACCTGCAATACCTTACCCAGCGTTTCTGGCGCAATGGCAACAGCGAAGGCTGTGGCCTGGGCCTGGCGATTGTGCAGGCGATTGTGCAGCGCTGCTCTTGCTCGTTGAAGTTCGACAGCCAGGCCGATGGCCTGCGGGTTGAGTTGGGCATGCCGTTGCGGCGCTGAGCCTTTTCTTTCAAGCCCCACATAGTTACCGCCCACCTGGAATTCAACCCTTCAGGATGGCGGTAATTTTTTTGCGCTTGAACGGGCTGAATGAGTCGGCCTGGACTGAAAAGGACAGCTTTTATGTTGGTGATCGATACCAGTTTTCCCTCCAAGGATTTCAATGAACGCAACGGCGAGGCCGTGCGCCAACTGATCCTGCATTACACCGCCGCACCCTTTGGTTCATCCCTGCGCACCCTGACGAGCGACGGCGTCAGCGCGCACTATCTATTGCCCGACCCGGATGAATCCAGCTACCGAGCCGCCGGTTATGAGGAACTGCGCGTATTCCGCCTGGTGAACGAAGAGCAGCGCGCCTGGCATGCCGGGGTC
>NZ_JAFLWU010000031.1:0-58596 GCF_017316265.1 Pseudomonas sp. Marseille-Q1929 | reverse complement strand
CCACCACCAAAAACCACCAAAACCCACATCCCAATTGACTCCCCTCCCACCCCCATGCTCTCCTACACATCTTGTTTCGGGTGCCCTGCAAAGGGTGAAACGGGAAACCGGTGCGTCATAGCGATATGACCAGTCCGGTGCTGCCCCCGCAACGGTAAGCGAGCGAAACGTCATATCCACTGTGCCCAGCATGGGAAGGCGACGTTTTCAGGCATTGAGCCCCTCGCAAGCCCGGAGACCGGCCCGAAAAAATCAGATAACAAACCCGCGGTGGGCGGGCGCTGTTCAGAACCCTGCGTGCCTGGCTCGCGGGGTTTTCATGCGCTCGCTTCACCCTGACACCTGAAAGGGACGCGCCATGTCGATCATCAGCAGCACCTCGCACTCCGCCAGCAGCACCTCTACCTTGAGCCAACGCCTGACCGCCGCCATCGGGGCGTCGATCCTCGGCGCGTGCCTGGTGTATTTCGCCGGCTTCTCCCATATCGAGGCCGTGCACAACGCTGCCCACGATACCCGCCACAGCGCCGCGTTCCCGTGCCACTGAGACCTGCCGACATGATCAAGCGTATCGCGCAAACCGCAGGTTTCGCTGGCCTCGCGGCCGCCCTGCTACTGACCCTGCTGCAAAGCTTCTGGGTCGCCCCGCTGATTTTGCAGGCGGAAACCTTTGAAAAAGCCCCGGCCACCGAGGTTGTACACGAGCACGCCGCTGGCGCTGCCGCTCACACCCACGACGCCGAAGCCTGGGAGCCGGAAGACGGCTGGCAGCGCGTGCTGTCCACCACCGGTGGCAACCTGGTGGTTGCCGTCGGTTTTGCGCTGATGCTGGCCGGCCTGTACACCTTGCGTGCACCGACCCGCACCGCCCAAGGCCTGCTGTGGGGGTTGGCCGGTTACGCAACCTTCGTGCTCGCGCCGACCCTGGGCCTGCCACCTGAGTTGCCAGGCACGGCTGCCGCTGATCTCGCACTGCGCCAGACCTGGTGGATCGGTACCGCAGCGTCCACCGCGGCCGGTATCGCGCTGATCGTATTCGGTCGCAACTGGCTGCTTAAAGCGCTGGGCGCAGCGATCCTGGTGGTGCCCCATATGATTGGCGCACCACAACCGGAAGTGCATTCGATGCTCGCCCCCGAAGCCCTGGAAGCGCAGTTCAAGATCGCTTCGCAGTTGACCAACGTCGCCTTCTGGCTGGCGCTTGGCCTGATCAGCGCCTGGCTGTTCCGTCGCAACCGCAGCGACCAATACTCGGCATGACCCTGGTGGTCGGCCTGGGCTGCCAGCGGGGCTGTGATGTTCACACCCTGCTGGGCCTGCTTGACTCCGCCCTCGCCGAGGGCGGTATCGAGCGTCACCGCATCACCGCGCTGGCGAGTATCGATCGCAAAAGCGATGAACCCGGATTGCTGGCCCTGGCCGCAGTGTTAAAGCTACCGCTGCACTGCTTCACCGCGCCGCAACTGGCGGTGTATGCCGACAGCTTGAGCCATAAATCCGCCATCGCCTTCGCCCATACCGGCTGTTACGGCATCGCCGAAAGCGCCGCGCTGGCCGTGGCGGAACACCTCGCCGGCCGCCCTGCCCGCCTGCTGATCACCCGCAAAAAAACCGCCCAGGCCACCTTTGCCTTGGCTTGCGCCGACTAAAAACCGGATAATCGGCCTTCTCGATCATGAGCAATCTTCATGCTCGCCCGCTTTTCAACAGGAATTCCCCATGACCGTCTACTTCATCGGCGCAGGCCCCGGCGACCCGGAATTGATCACCGTCAAAGGCCAGCGGCTGATCCGCAGTTGCCCGGTGATCATCTATGCCGGCTCGCTGGTGCCTGCGGCGGTACTGGAAGGCCATCAGGCAGAAACCCTGGTCAACAGTGCCGAGTTGCACCTGGAGCAGATCATCGATTTGATCAAGGCGGCCCATGCAAACGGCCAGGACGTAGCGCGTGTGCATTCCGGTGATCCGAGCCTGTATGGGGCGATTGGCGAGCAGATCCGCCATTTGCGCGAATTGGGCATCCCCTTCCAGATCATCCCTGGCGTAACTGCTGTTGCAGCCTGCGCGGCGCTGCTGGAAGCAGAGCTGACCCTGCCGGACATCGCCCAAAGCGTGATCCTCACCCGCTACGCCGACAAAACCAGCATGCCAGCCGGTGAGGATTTCGCCAGCCTGGCCCGTCACGGCACGACCATGGCGATTCACCTGGGGGTCAACCATCTGGAGAAGATCGTCGCCGAACTGCTGCCGCACTATGGCGCCGATTGCCCGATTGCGGTGGTGCATCGGGCGACGTGGCCGGATCAGGATTGGGCGGTTGGCACCTTGAGTGATATTGCCGAGAAGGTCGCGGCCAAAGGGTTTCGGCGCACGGCGTTGATCGTGGTGGGCCGGGTGTTGGCCAGTGACAGCTTCAGTGAATCGTCGCTGTACCGGGCGGGCCATGCACACCTCTACCGCCCCTGAGCCTATCCAGTGATCAATGCAAAACCCTGTGGGAGCCGGGCTTGCCCGCGATGGCGGTGTGTCAGTCAGAGAATGGGCTGGCAGGTAGACCGCTATCGCAGGCAAGCCAGCTCCCACAGTTAATCTTCATTGTTAGATAGTTATCACAAGACATTGAATTTTAAGCATAAAAAACGGCGCTCACGGGGCGCCGTTTTTTTCTTCGCAGTGAACGCCTTACTCAGTAGTAGGCGTTTTCTTTCTGCGTGTGGTCGGTCACGTCACGAACACCCTTGAGCTCTGGAATACGTTCCAGCAGGGTCCGCTCGATGCCTTCGCGCAGGGTCACGTCCGCCTGGCCGCAACCCTGGCAGCCGCCGCCGAACTTGAGTACGGCGATGCCGTCGTCCACAACGTCGATCAGGCTGACCTGGCCGCCGTGGCTGGCCAAGCCTGGGTTGATCTCGGTTTGCAGGTAGTAGTTGATGCGCTCGTTCACCGGGCTGTCGGCGTTGACGTTTGGCACCTTGGCGTTGGGTGCCTTGATGGTCAACTGGCCGCCCATGCGATCGGTGGCGTAGTCCACCACGGCGTCGTCAAGGAAGGCTTCGCTGAAGGCGTCGATGTAGGCCGTGAAGCTTTTCAGCCCCAGCGCGGTGTCTTCAGGTTTTTCTTCCCCCGGCTTGCAGTAGGCAATGCACGTCTCGGCGTACTGGGTGCCAGGCTGGGTGATAAAGACGCGGATGCCGATACCTGGGGTGTTCTGCTTGGACAGCAGGTCAGCCAGGTAGTCGTGGGCGGCGTCGGTAATGGTTATGGCAGTCATGGAAACTCCTCACAGGCTTGCCGGCAGTTTACGCCAAAATATTACGCAGGTACAAAGTCCTAGTATTTTTGTCGGGAAAGGCCTGCGATCTCATCAATGCCAAACCACCCTTTGAGCCTGCGGTAGGTAGCCTTTTCCAACCACTCATAACTCAAAAATGCGCCGAATGCCGTCACCAGGAGGCAAACAGGCAAGATCGCATAGGGATCTATGCCCGTACGCTCGACGACCCACCGCCCTGCGCACAACACCAGCACATGGAGCAAATACACCGAATAGGAACAATCCCCAAGCCGCTTCAAAAAGCGCAAGTCTTTAAAGTAAGGCTCCAGCGTCACACAACTGATCACCAGTATCGCGCTCGGCACACCCCACTCCAAGGCACGCGGCACATCCGCCCCATGCCAAATCGCCACGAATGCAGCCGCGATGCCCAACAAGGGCACCCATGTCTTGGCCCGACACAGGCCGCGGCGATACAGCATGCCAATCCCAATACCCATCAGAAACTCAAAGACCATGTCATTGCTGTAGAACCCGTCAGCAAAGTCCAGGGCGGGAGCAACGATGTAACACACGAGGTACAGCAGCGCTGCCACCAACCACAATCGATAGGCCCTACGCACTAGCAAGGCACCGGCGAACAGCAGATAGAACAACATCTCGAAGTTCAGGGTCCACCCCACATCCAGCAGCGGATAGACGCCGAAACCCGCGGGATTTTCGGCCGGGATAAACAGCATCGACAGGAGCATATGACCAGGCTCGAGCCGAACCTCTGGAATCAGCGAAGGCATCGCCACCACCATAACGGCCAGAAGCAAGGTGTAAAACCAATACGCCGGGGCGATCCGTGCCACGCGCATGAGCATGAAACGCCAAGGTGTCAGCGCTTTGTCGGCGGTGGCGAGAAAAATCACCAGGCCGCTGATAACAAAGAATACGTCCACGCCAATGCCGCCTTTGTCGGCAAACAGATACGCCACTGGCGTATCCACCTCAAAGTTGAAAAACACCTGAATGAAGTGATGCCCCACCACCAGCCACGCCGCCAAGGCCCGAAGCGCCTGCACTGAAATCAACATCATCGGCTTACCTTTTCCAATCCTGCGAGGTAGATATCCGACTGCTTCAGCGCCCGCTTAGAGAGATGACCGGATCACAGGCACAGTTATAGGTTCTCATAGCGGTTCATGTCCAACACGCCCTCTTCCACCGGCGTGGTTTCGCGGATGTACTGCGATAAGTCGTGGAAGTACTGCCAGAACAACGGATGACTGCGGCGCACGCCCCAGCGATCGACGATTTTCTCAAAGCGCTTGGCATCCTTGGCCCGCTCCATTTCAGCGACGAACTCAGGCACCTCCTGCGCCGGAATGTTGAACATGAAGTTCGGGTAGCTGCTCAGCACGCCGGGGTAGATGGTCACCGTGTCCAGGCCCGGCTGATAGCGATAGGCCTCACCTAGCAGGAAGGCGACGTTACTGTGGGCGCGGTTGCGCAGCAGGCTGTAGACCACACGTTTGCCACTGGCGGTTTCGACCCGCAGCATCGTTGCTTCGGGCAGTTGGTCGATGACCTTGAGGCCCGCCGCCGGGCGCGACGTCAGGCGGCTCAGCGCTTGCTCGGCATCTTGCAAGGCCGGGTCGATGCCGTCACGCGAGCAGAAGGCGCCCGTGCAGCGGTTGATCGGGTCCGGACTGGCGTTGAGGTCGCCGTAGCGAGCCAGCAACTGCTTGGCGAAGTCGCGTTTCGGGTCCTTGGCGTCCAGGTGCAGGCCGGTGGGCTTGTCGTCGTCAATGGCTTCGTAGTCCAGCCACAGCTTGAGTTTGCCGCTGTTCTGGTACCAGTCATCGAGGAAATCATCCCGTGAATTCGCCGGCATCAGGCGCAGGAAGTTCTGCTCGGCACCGTTGCGGATCAGGTCGAAATACAATCGCGTCTGGGCCTGGTGCGAGACGTTGCCGAACACGTCGAAATTCACCGCCAGCTGATAATAGGTGCGCTCCAACAGCGGGTAGTCGAACAGCCACATCGTTTGCGGGACTTCGCCGATCAAGCCCTTGTTCACCGAGGCGCTGTCGAAGTGGCGGAAGATACTCAGCAAGGCATTATCATTGCCAGCCCACAGGCTCGACCAGCTCGGCGGCGGTACATCGGCATAGCTGTCGCGGCGCAAGGCCTCGTATTCGTTGCGTTTGTCACGGTAGGCCAGCCACAGGCTCAGCACACTGCCCACATCATCGTTCTGCCCCGGCATGGCCAGCAAGGGCGTGGCCTGGCCGCGATAACGCGCATCGGTGATGTAGAGGTCGTGGTCGGGGTCCTGGAACAGGGTCCAGAAGTTGTCACGGATCACATCCGTGGCGATCTGGCCACGGCACACCGGCCCGCGGATAAAGGTGCGCACGAAGTATTCGGCGTTATCCAGCATGAACTGGTAACGCGCCTTGGCCGGGATCGCTTCAAAGGTTTCGAACGGGTTGGCGCGACGGCCCGGCCCATAACCCGGCAAGGCGTTGACTTGCCAGTTGCCGGCGTAGAACAGTTCTTTGATTCGCGCCATTTTCTCGGCACTGAACGGGTACGTGATGTGGGTTTTATGCACGATCACGCCCTGCACCGGCCACAGGCGGTAATACACGCGGGTGCCCGGATCATCGTTCGGGCGACGGGTGGCGATCAGGTCGATCGGCTGGCCACTGGGCGTACGCGAACGCACCCATTGGAAGAAATGCCCCGGCTCGCCGTTTTCAAAGTAGATGTGCGCCAGGAACAGATGCTCGAACAACCAGCGCGCCACCAGGCTTTCCCGGGCGCCAGGCTGGTTGAGCAGGTTTTCCCACTGCTGCACTTGCAGGGCTTCCTTGGCGCTTGGGGCCAGGCCTTGTTCGTCAATTGGCGCGCCGGACGCGAGCCAGCGTTGCAACGTTTGATATTGCTGGTCGGTCAGGCCGGTGACCGCCAACGGCATGCCTTCCTTGGGATGGGCGCCGGCGTAGGCGTTGAACTCGCCGGGCGTGGCGCACATGTTTTCGCGATTGAGCCCCAGCACGATGTCTTCGGGCAACTTGGCGTTGGGTTGCAACGGCGCGTTGTGGCCCAGCTCCAGCATGCGCGCCATCAGCGCCGCCTGGCTGCCCTGGGCGTCCAGCACCGAATAGAAGCCTTTTTGCTGCCAGGCAGCCTTGCCAAATGCGTCATAGAACAAACGGGTGGTCGGTGTGGCCTGGCTGCGCTCACCGTCGTACACCGGCATTTTACTCGCGCCACGGGCCGCGCCCTCGGCACTGCCCAGGTTGAGCTGGCAGGCGGAGTCGTAGCAGGCGTGGCACGCCACACACTTCTCGGTGAAGATCGGCTGCACATCGCGGGTGTAGGAAATCGCCGGGGCGGGACTTGCGGCCTGGGCGGTGCTGGCGATCAAGGCCAGGACGGCGCTGAGGATAAGACGAAATGACATGTACCCGGTCCCGATTCAATGCGTGCGCTGAAAATTTGCCGATGATTCTACCGGGCCACACCCCCAAGCAACATGAACGATATTCATGCAAAACCTGCACATGCTCCAAGTCGGCACAGGTTTGCTATGATTCACGCCCTCCGTAATGCCTGACCTAGAGTAGTCCCATGTCCGATCGTAGCGTTCGTCTGCAAGCCCTTCATCAAGCCCTCAAGGAACGTATCCTGATCCTCGACGGTGGTATGGGCACGATGATCCAGAGCTACAAACTGGAAGAAGAAGACTACCGTGGCAAACGCTTCGCCGACTGGCCAAGCGACGTCAAGGGTAACAACGACCTGTTGGTGCTCACCCGTCCCGACGTGATCGGTGGCATCGAAAAAGCCTACCTGGATGCCGGCGCCGACATCCTCGAAACCAACACCTTCAACGCCACGCGCATCTCCATGGCCGACTACGGCATGGAAGAACTGGCCTACGAACTCAACGTAGAAGGCGCACGCCTGGCACGCAAGATCGCCGACGCCAAGGCCGCCGAAAACCCAGGCAAGCCGCGCTTCGTCGCCGGCGTCCTCGGCCCGACCAGCCGCACCTGTTCGCTGTCGCCCGACGTGAACAACCCCGGCTACCGCAACGTGACCTTCGATGAACTGGTGGAAAACTACACCGAGGCCACCAAAGGCCTGATCGAAGGCGGCGCCGACCTGATCCTGATCGAAACCATCTTCGACACCCTCAACGCCAAGGCCGCGATCTTCGCCGTGCAAGGCGTGTTCGAAGAACTGGCGATCGAACTGCCGATCATGATCTCCGGCACCATCACCGACGCCTCCGGCCGCACCCTGTCGGGCCAGACCACCGAAGCGTTCTGGAACTCCGTGGCCCACGCCAAGCCGATCTCGGTGGGCCTGAACTGCGCCCTGGGCGCCAGCGAGCTGCGTCCGTACCTGGAAGAGTTGTCGAACAAAGCCAACACTCATGTGTCGGCGCACCCGAACGCCGGCCTGCCCAACGAATTCGGCGAGTACGACGAACTGCCGTCGGAAACCGCCAAGGTCATCGAAGAATTCGCCCAGAGCGGCTTCCTCAATATCGTCGGCGGCTGCTGCGGCACCACGCCGGGGCACATCGAGGCCATCGCCAAAGCCGTAGCCGGTTATGCGCCGCGCGCGATCCCGGATATTCCCAAGGCTTGCCGCCTGTCGGGCCTGGAGCCGTTCACCATTGATCGCAGCTCGTTGTTCGTCAACGTCGGCGAGCGCACCAACATTACCGGTTCCGCGCGTTTCGCCCGGCTGATCCGCGAAGACAACTACACCGAAGCCCTTGAAGTCGCCCTGCAGCAGGTGGAAGCCGGCGCCCAGGTGATCGACATCAACATGGACGAGGGCATGCTCGATTCGAAGAAGGCCATGGTGACCTTCCTCAATCTGATCGCCGGCGAGCCGGACATCTCCCGCGTCCCGATCATGATCGACTCCTCCAAGTGGGAAGTGATCGAGGCCGGCCTGAAGTGCATCCAGGGCAAGGGCATCGTCAACTCCATCAGCATGAAAGAAGGCGTCGAGCAATTCATTCACCACGCCAAGCTGTGCAAGCGCTACGGCGCAGCGGTAGTGGTGATGGCCTTCGACGAAGCCGGCCAGGCCGACACCGAAGCGCGCAAGAAAGAGATCTGCAAACGCTCCTACGACATTCTGGTGAATGAAGTGGGCTTCCCGCCGGAAGACATCATTTTCGACCCGAACATCTTCGCGGTCGCCACCGGTATCGAGGAACACAACAACTACGCCGTCGATTTCATCAACGCTTGTGCCTATATCCGCGACGAACTGCCGTATGCGTTGACCTCCGGTGGCGTGTCCAACGTGTCGTTCTCGTTCCGGGGCAACAACCCGGTGCGCGAGGCGATCCACTCAGTGTTCCTGCTGTATGCGATCCGCAATGGCCTGACCATGGGCATCGTCAACGCCGGCCAACTGGAGATCTACGACCAGATCCCGGCCGAGCTGCGTGACGCCGTGGAAGACGTGGTGCTCAACCGCACGCCGGACGGCACCGACGCCCTCCTCGCCATCGCCGACAAGTACAAGGGCGACGGCAGCGTAAAAGAAGCCGAAACCGAAGAATGGCGCGGCTGGCCGGTGAACAAGCGCCTGGAACATGCGCTGGTCAAGGGCATCACCACCCATATCGTTGAAGACACCGAAGAATCGCGGCAGTCGTTCGCGCGGCCGATCGAAGTGATCGAAGGCCCGCTGATGTCTGGCATGAACATCGTCGGCGACCTGTTTGGCGCGGGCAAAATGTTCCTGCCGCAGGTGGTGAAATCTGCCCGCGTGATGAAGCAGGCCGTGGCCCACTTGATCCCCTTCATCGAGCTGGAAAAAGGCGACAAGCCAGAAGCCAAGGGCAAGATCCTGATGGCCACGGTGAAGGGTGACGTGCATGACATCGGCAAGAACATTGTCGGCGTGGTGCTGGGTTGCAACGGCTACGACATTGTCGACCTGGGTGTGATGGTGCCCGCCGAGAAAATCCTGCAAGTGGCCAGGGAGCAGAAGTGCGACATCATCGGGCTGTCCGGCCTGATCACCCCGTCTTTGGACGAGATGGTGCACGTGGCCCGCGAGATGCAGCGCCAGGACTTCCACCTGCCCTTGATGATTGGTGGCGCCACCACTTCCAAGGCGCACACGGCGGTGAAGATCGAACCCAAGTACAGCAACGATGCCGTGATCTACGTGACCGACGCCTCCCGCGCGGTAGGCGTGGCCACGCAGTTGCTGTCCAAGGAATTGAAGGCCGGTTTTGTCGAGAAAACCCGCCTGGACTACATCGACGTACGTGAGCGCACCTCCAACCGCAGCGCCCGTACCGAGCGCCTGAGCTACCCGGCAGCCATCGCCAAGAAGCCGCAGTTCGACTGGAGTACCTACACCCCGGTGACGCCGACCTTTACCGGCGCCAAGGTGCTGGACAACATCGACCTCAAGGTGCTGGCCGAGTACATCGACTGGACACCGTTCTTTATTTCCTGGGACCTGGCCGGCAAGTTCCCACGCATCCTTACCGATGAAGTGGTAGGCGAAGCGGCGACCGCGTTGTACGCCGATGCCCAGGAAATGCTCGCCAAGCTGATCGACGAAAAGCTCATCAGCGCGCGTGCGGTGTTTGGCTTCTGGCCGGCCAACCAGGTCAAGGACGATGACCTGGAAGTCTATGGTGATGATGGCCAGCCGCTGACGACCTTGCATCACCTGC
Organism: Pseudomonas sp. Marseille-Q1929; assembly: GCF_017316265.1. NCBI lineage: Bacteria > Pseudomonadati > Pseudomonadota > Gammaproteobacteria > Pseudomonadales > Pseudomonadaceae > Pseudomonas > Pseudomonas sp. Marseille-Q1929. The sequence goes on along the minus strand of NZ_JAFLWU010000031.1, from coordinate 48,598 downwards.
GCCAGCAGATCATCAAGACCGACGGTAAGCCGAACTTCTCCCTGGCCGACTTCGTTGCGCCAAAAGACAGCGGCGTGACCGACTACGTGGGCGGTTTTATCACCACCGCTGGCATCGGCGCCGAGGAAGTGGCCAAGGCGTATCAGGACGCGGGCGACGACTACAACTCGATCATGGTCAAGGCCCTCGCCGACCGCCTGGCCGAAGCCTGCGCCGAGTGGCTGCACCAGCAAGTGCGTAAAGACTATTGGGGTTATGCCAAGGACGAGCAGCTGGACAACGAAGCGCTGATCAAGGAGCAATACAGCGGCATCCGCCCTGCCCCCGGCTACCCGGCCTGCCCGGATCACACCGAGAAAGGCACCTTGTTCCAACTGCTCGACCCCGAGGCACGGGAGATGGAAGCCGGCCGCAGCGGCGTATTCCTCACCGAGCACTACGCGATGTTCCCGGCGGCGGCGGTCAGCGGCTGGTACTTCGCGCACCCGCAGGCGCAATATTTTGCCGTGGGCAAGATCGACAAGGACCAGGTGGCCAGCTACACCGCGCGTAAAGGCCAGGACCTGGCTGTGACGGAGCGTTGGTTGGCACCGAACCTGGGTTACGACAACTAAGCCCTGGTGGATTGTCTATGCTGTCCCTCACACACCTTGTGTCGAGGGATGTATGGACGATCCAGTCAACAACAAGCCCCCAACCTTCTGGCAGATGCTCCACAGCGTCATGGCCGCCGCGTTTGGCGTGCAGAGTGGCAAGAACCGCGCCCGCGACTTTACCCACGGCAAGCCCAGCCACTTTGTGATCCTGGGCGTTCTGTTCACGGCGGTGTTTGCCCTGACGCTGTTCGGCATCGTCAAGCTGGTGCTGCACCTCGCGGGGATTTAGCGCAGCAGCAGTTGCAGGCTGAACGGGTACCGGTAGGACGCCGGCTTGCCCTTGGCCGACAGTGCGCGGAAATTCACCGCCGGCAACGGCCCCAACAACCGCTGCGCCTGCGCGCCATCAATCAGCTGGAACAGCGCAGCCTGGCGGTCACGCCCGCCGTGCGCGGCCAAATCCACACCCGCAGCATCATCGCTGATCAACACCATCGCCCAGCCACCCAAAGTGAAATGCCCGGCCACCAACGTGCTCAACCGCCCGTCGAGGCGCGCCTGTAATATCTCGGGTGAACTGTTGATCGCGCTGAACAGCACGTCCTTGCCCGGTGTTCGCCCACTGCCTTGCAGCGCCTGCATGGCGCCCAGGGCCATTTGGTCGTTGGCCGACCACACCAGCGCCGTCTGCGGGTAGCGCTTGAACAATTGCGTCGCTTGCTCCAAGGCGCGCTCGCGCGCCCACTCACCGTAGACCAGTTGGCGCAGACGCACGTGCGGGTACTGCGCCAACGCACGGCGCAAGCCTTGTTCGCGCAACTGGGCAGACGGGGTGTTCTTGACGCCGGAAAACGCCAACAGGTCGAGGAACTGGCCGGGGGCAACCGGACCGTGCTGGCGCAACAGGTCAGTGAGCATCAGGTAACCCGCGTCTTCGTCGTTGGGCACCAGGCTGCCGATCCATTGCGCGGCGTTGCGCCCATTGAGCATCTGCACTTGGTCGGGAGTTGGCAGGCTGTTCACAATCAACAACCTGACCCCACTGCCCTGGGCCATCCGCAGAATCTGCGGCGCCACGTACTGCTCGTTCACCAGCACCAGGTAATCGGGCCGCGCAGTGCCTTGCAGCACTTCCCTGGCCTGGGCCAAGTAGTTCTGGGGATCACGCTCGGAATAACGCACACGCAAATCCAGGCCGAGGTCCTTGGCCGCGGCCTGCATGAATTGCGTGTAACTGACCCAGAAGGTTTCCGTTGACAGGCCCGGGTTGAGAAACACCACAGACGTCGCATGAGCCACCGCCCCGTACGCCGCCCCCAACAACCACACACACGTAATCAGAACCTTCAACATCGTCATTCAAGCCTTGAGCAATGACCGCCATGATAGTGGCAATTAGCGGCTCAATCGAGGCTCAATCAACGTCGTTTATTGGTGGCTCACCCAGAACACGGCGGTGCCCACCACAAGGATGATCAGAAACAGAATGGCCCAGGCATCAACGGTACTGTCGGGTTTACGGGCTTTGGTTGAATTGCTCATCGCATCGCCTCTTATCGGTTTTATTAGGTGACTGCACTAAGACTCGACCACAGTAAAGATCAAGATTGCCCGCATGACAAATGTGGATATTGCGATAACCGTTCTCATTAGTCGATTTGGTTATTTGCATATACTCAAACATCACTTTTGCGCATAAACGCAAACTGGTATCGTGCGCCGGCTCCGTTGGGAGTGCGCGGCCGTGCGCGCAGATTTGCCGAGAACAGGACCTATATGTACGTATACGACGAATACGATCAGCGCATCATCGAGGACCGCGTCAAGCAGTTCCGTGATCAGACCCGACGCTACCTAGCAGGTGAACTGAGCGAAGAAGAGTTCCGCCCTCTGCGCCTGCAAAATGGCCTTTATGTTCAGCGCTTTGCGCCGATGCTGCGGGTAGCCGTGCCGTATGGCCAACTGACTTCGCGTCAGATGCGCATGATGGGCAAGATTGCCCGCGACTTCGACAAAGGCTACGCGCACATCAGCACTCGCCAGAACGTACAGTTCAACTGGCCCGCGCTGGAAGACGTGCCGGATATCCTGGCTGAACTGGCGACCGTGCAGATGCACGCCATTCAGACCAGCGGTAACTGCCTGCGCAACGTGACCACCGACCAATTCGCCGGCGTTGCCGCTGACGAACTGATCGACCCGCGCCCCTGGTGTGAAATCGTCCGCCAATGGACCACTTTCCACCCGGAATTCGCCTACTTGCCGCGCAAGTTCAAGATCGCCATCAATGGCTCGACCTCGGACCGCGCCGCCATCGAAGTACACGATATCGGCCTGGAGCCGGTGTACAACGCTGCGGGCGAGTTGGGTTTCCGTGTCCTGGTGGGTGGCGGCCTGGGCCGTACACCGGTGGTCGGCGCGTTCATCAACGAGTTCCTGCCGTGGCAGGACCTGTTGAGCTACCTCGACGCCATCCTGCGGGTCTACAACCGCTACGGCCGTCGTGACAACAAGTACAAGGCGCGGATCAAGATCCTGGTCAAGGCACTGACCCCTGAGGTGTTCGCCCAGAAGGTCGACGCCGAGATGGAGCACCTGCGCGGCGGCCAGACCACCCTGACCGAAGCCGAAGTGCATCGTGTGGCCAAGCACTTCGTCGACCCTGAATACAAGGCCCTGAGCAATCAGGACGCCGAGCTTGCGGCCCTCGATCTGGAACATCCAGGTTTCGCCCGCTGGCGTGGTCGCAACACCCTGGCGCACAAGAAGCCAGGCTACGTTGCGGTGACCCTGTCGCTGAAACCGACCGGTGTTGCCCCGGGCGACATCACCGACAAGCAGCTGGACGCCGTCGCCGACCTGGCCGACCGCTACAGCTATGGCCAACTGCGCACCTCCCACGAGCAGAACATCATTCTTGCGGACGTTGAGCAGAGCCAACTGTTCACCCTGTGGGGCGAACTGCGCGAAGGCGGTTTCGCCACGCCGAACATCGGCTTGCTGACCGACATCATCTGCTGCCCGGGTGGCGACTTCTGCTCCCTGGCCAACGCCAAGTCGATCCCGATTGCCGAATCGATCCAGCGCCGTTTCGACGACCTGGATTACCTGTTCGACATCGGCGAGCTGGACCTGAACATTTCCGGTTGCATGAACGCCTGTGGTCACCACCACGTCGGCCACATCGGCATCCTGGGCGTGGACAAGAAAGGCGAAGAATTCTACCAAGTGTCCCTGGGTGGCAGCGCCAGCCGTGATGCGAGCCTGGGCAAGATCCTGGGCCCATCGTTCGCCCAGGAAGCCATGCCCGAGGTGATCGGCAAACTGATCGACGTGTACATCGAACAGCGCACCGAAGATGAGCGTTTCATCGACACCTACCAGCGCATTGGCATCGACCTGTTCAAGGAGCGCGTCTATGCAGCGAATCATTAAGAACAACGAAGTCCTCGACGAAACCTGGCACCTGCTGCCCAAGGACGCGAGCTTCGATGGCATTTCCAACTGCGACGACCTGATCGTGCCGCTGGCACTGTGGCGCGAGCACGGTCACGCCCTCAAGGCCCGCGATGGCGGCCTGGGTGTGTGGCTGGACGCCGACGAAGAAGCCGAAGAGATCGGCGCCGACGTGGAACATTTCCAAGTCATCGCGCTGAATTTTCCGGCCTTCACCGATGGCCGCAACTACTCCAACGCGCGCCTGCTGCGTGACCGTTATGGTTACAAAGGCGAATTGCGCGCCATTGGCGATATCCTGCGCGACCAACTGTTCTACCTGCGCCGCTGCGGGTTCGATGCCTTCGCCTTGCGCGCCGACAAAGACCCGTACGAAGCACTGGAAAGCCTCAAGGACTTCTCGGTGACGTACCAGGCCGCAACGGATGAGCCGCTGCCACTGTTCCGCCGCCGCTGAGTTTTAGCGGATGAAAAAGCCCTGGCATGCCAGGGCTTTTTTTATCCATTGAGTTTGATCGACGCCAGCACCTGCTTCTGCCCCATGGAACAAGGCACACCTTCCGGCTGCGCCCGCACCGCCTCGATCACGCCCAACAACTGCGCTTTGCTGTGGGCCAATTGCGCCTGCATCTCCTCGATCTGCACCACCTTGCGTTCCAGTGCCTCGATCAACTCCTCGCGCTTGTGTTCACCCGGTGCCGGCATCAACGCCTTGAGTTCCTGCAAGGTAAAGCCGGCCTGTTGCGCGCTCTGGATCAGCTGCAACGTCTGCAACGCCTCCGCCGAGTAGCGCCGATAGCCATTGGACTGACGCCCCACCTGGCTGATCAGGCCCTCGGCTTCATAAAAACGGATGCGTGACGCGGCCAATCCGCTCTGTTTTGCCAGTTCGCCAATATTCATCGCCATCGCCTGCTTGACATTAAAGTTAACTTTAAGCTTAGCCTGAGGCCTCCCCCGCTCAGGAGTCAACCCATGTCACCCTTTGAAGCCTTGCAACTGCCCAATGGCCAAGTTATCTCCAACCGCATCGCCAAGGCGGCGATGGAGGAAAACATGGCCGATGGTAATCAGGCACCGTCCCGTGAATTGAAGCAACTCTACACGGCGTGGGCCGAGGGTGAGCCAGGCTTACTGATCACCGGCAACGTGATGATCGACCGTCGCGCCATGACCGGCCCCGGTGGTGTTGCGCTGGAGGACGAGCAACAGCTGGACCGTTTCCGCGAATGGGCAGATGTGGCACGGGACAAGGGCGTGCACTTCTGGGTGCAACTCAGCCACCCAGGGCGCCAGACCCCGGCCAACCTGCGCCAGCAAGCCGTGGCGCCTTCCGCCGTGGCCCTCGACCTGGGCGGTTTCTCCAAGATGTTCGCCAAGCCCAAGGCCATGACCGAGGACGATATCCAGGAGGTGATCCAGCGCTTCGCCACCAGCGCCCGCCTGGCCGAGAAAGCCGGCTTTACCGGTGTGCAAATCCACGGCGCCCACGGCTACTTGTTGAGCCAGTTCCTCTCGCCACTGAGCAACCAACGCACCGACCGCTGGGGTGGCCCGCTGGAAAACCGTGCGCGCCTGCTGCTGGAAGTGATCCACGCCGTACGCGCCAGCGTCAGCCCGTCATTTTGCGTGGCGGTCAAACTCAACTCGGCAGACTTCCAGCGTGGCGGTTTTGCAGAAGCCGATGCCCGCGCTGTGGTCGAGATGCTCAACCCGCTGGCCATCGACCTGCTGGAATTGTCCGGCGGCAGCTATGAAGCGCCAGCCATGCAGGGCGAAGCACGGGACGGCCGCACCCTGGCCCGCGAAGCGTATTTCCTGGACATGGCCACGGAGCTGGCCGGCATCGCCCAGATGCCGGTGATGGTCACCGGTGGCATCCGCCGCCTGCCGATCGTGCAGCAGGTGCTCGACAGCGGCATCGCCATGGCCGGGATTGCTACCGCGCTCACCTTGGAACCGCAATTGATCAAGCATTGGCGCGAAGGGCGCGATCCCAACCCGCAACTCAAGCCGATTGACTGGAAGCGTAAACCCCTGGCGTCTCTCGCCATTCTCGCGGTGGTGCGCTACCAGATGCATCGCCTCAGCCGCGGCCACCAGCCCAAGGCCAAGGTCGCACCGTGCATGGCGCTGGTGCGCGACCAGTGGTTTATCGCCCGGCGTACCCGCCAGTACCGCGCCGCCATGACGCAATCTTCACAATAAGGGCGGAGCATTCGCCATGATCGAACTGTCCCCTATTGATCAGCAGTTTTTAACCTCACTGACGATTGGAGTTCTTCATGGCGAAAATCAACCTGGCCCAACAGTTGGCGACCACCCTTGAACAGGCGGGCATCAAGCGCATCTGGGGCCTGACCGGCGACAGCCTCAACGGCCTCACCGACGCCTTGCGCACCATGGACAGCATCGAGTGGATGCACGTGCGCCACGAGGAAGTCGCCGCATTCGCCGCCGGTGCCGAAGCCGCTGCCACCGGTGAACTGACGGTCTGCGCCGGCAGTTGCGGGCCAGGCAACCTGCATTTGATCAACGGCCTGTTCGACTGCCATCGCAACCATGTGCCGGTGCTGGCGATTGCGGCGCAGATTCCGTCCACGGAGATCGGCCTCAATTACTTTCAGGAAACCCATCCCCAGGAACTGTTCAAGGAGTGCAGCCACTTCGTCGAACTGGTGAGCAACCCCGGGCAAATGCCCCAGGTGCTGCACCGTGCCATGCGCGCAGCGATCCTCAATCGCGGCGTGGCGGTGGTGGTGATTCCAGGGGATGTATCGTTGCTGGAAGTGGAGAGCACACTCAAGCCCTGGCCTGCCCTGCACACCCCGCGCACCTTGCCGGCGGAACAGGACCTGCAACGCCTCACCGACCTCCTTGAATACAGCCAAAAAGTCACCCTGCTCTGTGGCAGCGGTTGCGCCGGTGCCCATGACCAGGTCGTTGCCCTTGCCGACGCCTTGGGCGCGCCCGTGGTGCACGCCTTGCGCGGCAAGGAACACGTGGAATGGGACAATCCGTTCGATGTGGGCATGACCGGCCTGATCGGCTTCAGCTCCGGGTACCACGCCATGCTCGATTGCGACACGTTGATCATGCTCGGCACTGACTTTCCCTACCGCCAGTTCTACCCCACCGACGCACAGATCATCCAGATCGACCGCAACCCGCAAGCATTGGGGCGTCGCGCCACGCTGGACCTGGGCATTGCCGCCGACGTGAGTGAAACCATCGCCGCCCTGCTGCCGCGCCTGACGCGCAAAACCGATCGCAGCTTTCTTGACACCTCGCTCAAGCATTATGAGAAAGCCCGCCAGGGTTTGGATGACCTTGCGCAGCCCTCAAAAGCCAACCGGCCGATCCACCCACAATACGTGGCGCGACTACTCAGTGAGCTGGCGGACGACGACGCGATCTTCACCGCTGATGTGGGCTCGCCCACCGTATGGGCGGCGCGCTACCTGAAGATGAATGGCAAGCGTCGGCTGATCGGCTCGTTCAACCACGGTTCCATGGCCAACGCCATGCCCCAGGCCATCGGGGCGCAGGCGGCATTTCCCGGGCGGCAGGTGATCTCGATGTCTGGCGACGGTGGCTTTGCCATGCTGATGGGGGATTTCATCTCGTTGGCGCAGTTGAAATTGCCGGTGAAAGTCATCGTCTTCGATAACTCGTCACTGGGGTTCGTGGCCATGGAGATGAAAGCCGCAGGTTATCTGGACGCCGGCACCGAGCTGAAAAACCCGGACTTTGCCGCCATGTCCAACGCCATGGGCATCCTGGGGATTCGCGTGGAGCAGTCCGAAGACCTGGAGCCGGCACTGCGTCGCGCACTGGCCCATGATGGGCCAGTGTTGGTGGATGTGGTGACGGCAACTCAGGAATTGGTGATGCCGCCGACGATCAAGCTGGAGCAAGCGAAAGGCTTCAGCCTGTACATGCTCAAGGCGGTAATGAGTGGGCGTGGCGACGAGGTCATTGAGCTGGCACGCACCAACTGGCTTCGCTAAACCCAATAAGTGAGAAGGCTTGGATGCCAAGCCCACCACTCATCCAAATGTGGGAGCGGGCTTGCCCGCGATTGCGGACTGTCAGTCAAAGATGTATTCACTGATGTACCGCCATCGCGGGCAAGCCCGCTCCCACACTTTTTGATCTCATTACCAGGTCAGGAGGTCTGTTTTTCTACCCACTGGCCATAGGCATCGATAAACGCCTGCAAGAACGGCCGGGTCTTTTCCGATAGCTTGCCTGCCTCGTCAAACACACTCCCCGCACCGCCCAGGTAGGCTTCCGGCTGCTGCATGCACGGCACATCAAGGAACACCAGGGACTGGCGCAGATGATGGTTGGCACCAAAGCCACCGATGGCGCCCGGCGATACGCTGATGATCGCTCCCGGCTTGCCGCTCCAGGCACTTTTGCCATAGGGGCGCGAGCCCACATCAATCGCATTCTTCAACGGTGCCGGCACGGAGCGGTTGTATTCCGGGGTGACGAACAACACCGCGTCGGATGAACTCACCTGTTGGCGGAAAGTACTGTAGGCTGCCGGCGGTGTCGCGCCGTCAATGTCTTCGTTGTAGAGCGGCAAATCGCCAATTTCGACGATGTTCAACCTGAGGTTGGCAGGGGCCAGTGCGGCCAAGGCCAGGGCGACCTTGCGGTTGATCGACTCTTTTCTCAAGCTGCCAACCAGGACGGCAATCGTGTAGACCTTGCTCATGGAGGTTTTCCCGACGTCTGACTAAAGGAGTGTGTAGTTATAGAGTCTTCGCAGCACGTTCACCAGAAGGTTTTGAGAATCCCCCCCAAGTGCTTTGCCTTGTAGGAATATTCTAAAAACGACAGCGAATAGTATTTTTTTCACGCAGGTAAACTACACCGCTCCATGACGGTCTACAGAACCGCAAATCGAGTGATTATCTCCAGAGGTTCTAAACAGATGGCAGCAGTACTAGTCGGACAGTTTCATGCCAGAGACGCAGAGGGACGTGTGTATTCGGTGCATGAGTTCCAGGAATCCAACCCGGCGCAAGGCGATGTGGCTGGCTCGGCGCCTACCACCACCTACAAGCTGGCCATTGGCGACCGTGTAGAAAAGCTGGAAGGCGATGAATTCAAATTGATTCAGTCGGGCATCATCATTGTGCGCGAATCGGAAACGACCCTCGCTTCATAAGACCGCGCCCTGTCTACCCGCTCAGTCCTGGCCATGCATGGCGTTGACTGGGCCGGGGTGATCACGGGCGGCGGATCTGCGTGACCTCTATCCCCTGCTCACCCTCGACTTCCTTCAGCGCAACCAACACCTTCCCCCGCTCGCCCTCTACGGCATACAACGAACGCTTGTAGCCCGCTGCGTTACTGCTGGGGTGCGCGACCACCTGCCTGACCAGCGCAATCTCCAGCACAGCGCCCACCTGCTCGGTCACCTGCTCCTGCGAGCGGACAAATGCTTCAAGGGCCAGATTGTCCGGCGCGGTGTCGTCATGAAGGTCGAAGAGATAAGCAGCCACGCACCCCACGGTCACCAGGACCAGGAGTTGCTTGACCGTTACCCCGAAGAATATCGAAGGTAGAGGCATATGGGACCAGACCTGTTTTTGTTGTAAGTGCCGGGAGCCGGCTTTGGTCGTTGTTGATCAGCGCAGCCATTCTATTGAATCCCCGGCGCGCTGCACATAGACTCCGCCGATGCGTTTACGTCATATCGAAGTGATTCAGGCCATCTTGCAGACCGGACACCTCGGCACGGCCGCCGAATGGTTGCAACTCCCCGTGGGCGATGTGGACGCCGCGCTCAAGGATGCCGAGCAGCAACTGGGCTTCATGCTGTTCGCCAGCGTGCGCGGACGCTTGCAGGCCACGCGCGAAACCCTGGAGCTGCAAGCCAGCATCGCCCATGTGTACGAAGCACTGGAGCCGGTACAACGCCTGGCCAGCCGCTTGAAACACCATCACGCCCCGCCCCTGCGCGCCTTGTGCACTCCACCGCTGGCCAATCAACTGCTGCCACAAAGCATTGCAATGCTGCGCCGACGTTTCCAGGACACACCCTGCAACCTGTCCAGCCAGCCGACCCGCGAGATCGTCAGGAGCCTGCTGTTGCATGAGGCCGAGGTCGGCCTGAGCCTGCATGACCCGGAGCACCCACAAATCCACAGTACGGTGCTGGCCCAAGGCAAGCTGCAATTGCTCGCGCCCCACGGCTGGCTCAAGCCCAAGCAGAAGTACATTGCGCTGGCCGACCTGGCCGGGCAGGCTTTGATCGGCCTGGAGGGCCACGACCCGCTAAGCCGCCTGCTCGACGCCAAGCTGCAAGCCTTGCGCCCGCTGCCGGTGGTGCAGACCCGCGTGCAGACCTACCAGATGATGCGCAGCATGGTGGAAGCCGGAGAAGGCCTGGCGATTGTTGATCCGTTCACGGCCTTTGGCGCGCGGGATGCCGGGCTGGATGCGTGCCCGCTGTCTCCGCCTATCCTGGTCAACCTGTATGCACTGACCCTCAAGGACGCCGCGGCTACCCCCGCACTGAATGCCTTGCTGGAGATTGTCACGCAGAAGGCGCAGGACCTGTTGGCGGGTTAAGGCTTGGCGCCTTCGCTCTTGAACAGCCGATACCAGAAGATCGCCACCTCACGGGTCTGCGGGTCGATGCCGCGATAGCGCAGGTGGTCTATGCCGCCCATCACGTAGCCGCAACGCTCGTACAGACGGCAGGCGCCGAGGTTGTTGTTCTGGGTTTCGAGCATCATGCCCGGCAGGTTTTTCTTGCGACTCCAGAATTGCGCCACATCCAGCAGCGCCTTCGCCACCCCATGACGCCGTGCGGGCAAGGCCACCGCCAGCTCATCGACATGGGCAAAACCATTCCAGTTGGTGCTGACCACGATGTGGCCCACCGCTTGATCGTCGAGGTAGGCCATGAAGATCGCGCTGTCGGGCGCATCACGGAAACTGGCAAACTCTTCCGGGTCGATGCCATAACACTTGCGGTACGGCAGGATGCGCTCCACAGTCCATTGATCGACCCGCACGCCCATCTCCGGCACGCCATAGGCGCTGACCTCAAAGCTGAAGTCATTGCCCCACACGTAGGCATCGAAGCCCTCGTCGGCGACCCGCACACTGAGCCCTGGATACTTCGGGTTCATTACAGCTTGCATAAACATCCTTAACCCTTGATGCAATCGACGGTGTAACAACGACCACTGCCGTCGTCTTCGTGTTGCAACCCGTGAACATCCGCGACAAACCCGGGGAAACTGCTATCGAACGTACGGGCAAATGCCAGGTAGTCGATGATCGATCGCGTCGATTCGGTAAACCGCTCCCCTGGCATGATCAGCGGAATGCCCGGCGGATAAGGCACCAGCATTACCGCTGCGATGCGTCCTGGCAAGGCATCAATGGAAACCGCCTCCACTTCGCCCCTCACCAATTGGTCGTAGGCGTCCGCCGGTTTCATCGCAATTTCCGGCAACACGGTGTACATGCGCTTGAGGTGTTTGGCGGTGGCGTTGCTGCGGTAGCAGCTGTGCAATTGGTTGCACAGGTCGCGCAACCCCAGGCCCTGATAGCGCACGGTGCCTTGGGCATAGACCGAGGGCAAGCAACTGGCGAGGCTGACATTGGCGTCGTAGCTGCGCTTGAATTCCAGCAACTCGGTGAGCAAGGTACTCCACTTGCCTTTGGTGATGCCCATGGAAAACAACACGAGGAAGGAATACAGCCCGGTTTTCTCCACCACCAGCCCACGCTCCCAGAGGAATTTGCTGACCACCGCCGCCGGAATCCCGCAATCGCTAAGCGCTCCACCCGCATTCAGGCCGGGCATCACCAGCGTGACCTTGATCGGGTCGAGCAAGACATAATCCTCGGCAACGTCACCAAAGCCGTGCCAATCATCCTCGGGGTGCAACAACCAGTCCGCCGTCGCCACGCGGTCGATGCCCGCGACGGAGGGCGGCTGCCAGATCGAAAACCACCAGTCTTCGGCAGCGATATGCTGGCGCAGATTCGCCAGGGCACGGCGGAAACTCAGGGCCTCATCGAACATTTCCTGCAACAGCGAGCGCCCGGCCGGGCCTTCCATCATGGCCGAAGCCACGTCGAGCGAAGCGATGATGCTGTACTGCGGCGAGGTGGAGATATGCATCATGAATGCTTCGTTGAAACGGTCGCGGTCCAGTTGGCGCGCGCCACCGTCCTGCACATGGATCATCGACGCCTGGCTGAAAGCCGCGAGCAGCTTGTGCGTGGAATGCGTGGTGAACACCAGCGGGCTGTCCGGCGTGCGCGAGGTGCCCATGCCGTAGCGCCCGGCGAAGAACTCGTGAAACGCCGCGTAGGCGTACCAGGCCTCATCAAAGTGCAGCACCTCGACACTGTTGCCCAATTGCTGCTTGATCAGTTCGGCGTTGTAGCACAGCCCGTCGTAGGTGGAATTGGTCACCACCGCCATCTTCACCTTCGGCGGCCGACCACGGGTCAGCGGGCTGGCGTCGATCTTGGCGCGGATCGACTCGGGGCTGAACTCGCCCAGGGGAATCGGGCCGATGATCCCCAGCTCGTTGCGCTCCGGGCACAGGTACAGCGGGATCGCGCCGGTCATGATGATCGAATGCAGCACCGACTTGTGGCAGTTGCGGTCCACCAGCACCAGGTCGTCGCGACCGACCATGGAGTGCCAGACGATCTTGTTCGCGGTGGACGTACCGTTGATGACGAAGAACGTGTGGTCGGCGCCGAAGTTGCGCGCGGCGCGCGCTTCCGCTTCGGCCAGCGGGCCGGTGTGATCCAGCAGTGAACCCAGCTCCGGCACGGACACCGACAAGTCCGAACGCAAGGTATTTTCCCCGAAGAACTGATGAAACGCCTGCCCCACCGGGCTTTTGCGATAAGCCACGCCACCGCCATGGCCGGGGGTGTGCCAGGAGTAGTTGGAGTCGGCGGTATGTTGTACCAGTGCCTTGAAGAATGGCGGCAGCAGGCCGTCCAGGTAAGCGCGGGCAGCGCGGGCCACTTGCCGGGCGAGAAACGGTACGGTGTCTTCGAACAGATAGAGAATGCCGCGCAGCTGGTTGAGCTCGCTCATGGCATCGGCCGGCGCGTTCTCCAGGGTGACTTGCTCGCCCAGGGCGAAGATCGGCAGGCTGGGCGCCCGCAGCCGTGCAAGGCGGATCAGCTCGACCATGTTTTGCAGCAGGTGGGTATTCTCGCCGGCGCCTTCGGCGGCGATCAGCATGCACGCCAGGCCATGATGGGTGGACGCCACCAGCCGGCCTTCGGCGTAGTCCACTGCGGAAAAGATACTGAAGCCTTCTTGTTCCAACTCTCGGGCGATGCCGCGAACCCGGTCACCGGCGACGGTGTCGGCCTTGATGTCGCGATGCACGATAAGCACTGGGAACTTCAGGTCTTTGTACATGAGTGCTTGTAGTCCTGAGGGCTATGCACTCAAGGGTAGAAGCTGGGAGCGGATGTAGCGAATGAAGATTTCGAAAGCACTGCTGTTCAACGGTGGGAGACAGCTCCCACATGGTGGATGGCATTCAGCCTGCACTTACTGCTCGGTCAGTTGAGTCCACAACGCCGGCGCACCCGCGGACTTGGCAATCGCCTCCAACCGCTGCGCATGCTCGACCAAATCCTGCTCACTGGCACGGATGATGGTGATGGGCTTGCGATCCGCCGACAGGCGACGGATTTCCGAAGGGCGGTTGCCCGAGCCTTCCGCCGAGCCACTGCCGTCCGAGGCGTTACCGGCCAGGGACAGGCTGGTCTGCCCGCCGGTCATGGTCAGGTAGACGTCAGCAAGGATCTCGGAGTCGAGCAAGGCGCCGTGGAGTTCACGGCCGGAGTTGTCGACGCCATACCGTTTGCACAACGCATCGAGGCTGTTGCGCTGACCGGGGTGGCGCTCACGGGCCATCATCAGGGTATCGAGGATCGAGCAGTGCTTGGAAATGTCCGCGCGATCCGTCGACCCCATCAGGGCAAATTCGTTATTGATGAAGCCGACGTCGAACGCCGCGTTATGGATGATCAGCTGGGCGCCATTGATGAATTCGAAGAACTCATCGGCCACTTCGGCAAAGCGCGGCTTGCCTTTGAGGAACTCGTCGGTGATGCCGTGGACGCCAATCGCGCCTTCGTCACTGTCGCGATCAGGTTGCAGGTAGACGTGAAAATGACGACCGGTGAGGCGGCGCCCCATCAGTTCGACGCAGCCGATTTCAATGATCCGGTGGCCATCGGTCACCGGCATGCCGGTGGTTTCGGTATCGAGTACAACGGATCGGATGGCCATCAGGGTTCAGCTCTCAACGGGTGGTGTATTTCAAAGGCCGGGATATTAGCACGTCATGCCCCACGCAGCCCAAGGCTGGCCCAAGGCCTTGGCTTTTCGACAGTTTCTTACACTCTTTCGCAAAGCCGCCGCAGTTTGCCCAGGGCACCCTTGTTAGCCTGCACGCCCCAGCCAACCAGAGATTGCCTACCCCCATGAACCTTTCAAAAGCCCTGTGCGCCCTGCTGCTGATGGGCAGCGCCTGCACGGCGCACGCCACCAGCTTTGTGATGACCACCGACTTTATGGTCAGCCTGTCCATGAGCGCCACCAAGGGCACCAGCTCTTCATTCAAGGATGACAAGATTGTGCAGGCGGCGAGGGATGACGCCGAAGCCTTCGTCGCCAGCGACGGGGAGATCCGTGGGGTGCGCCTGGAGGCGGCGCTGGTGCATGTGCGCGAACGCTTGCCCGGGCAAACCTACAGCGATAGGCAACTGGCCCAGGCCATCGCCGCGCTGTAGGCGTCAGCTCTGCTTGTAACCGCGCACTTCGTCCACACCCCGGTTGGCCAACTGGTCGGCGCGTTCGTTGCCAGGATGGCCGATATGGCCGCGCACCCATTTCCAAGTGATGTCATGGCGATTGCACTGCTCGTCGAGCAGTTGCCACAGGTCGGCATTTTTGACCGGTTCCTTGGCAGCCGTCTTCCAGCCACGCTTCTTCCAGTTGACCATCCACTCGTTGATGCCCTTCATCACATACTGCGAGTCGGTTACCAGCAACACATTGCAGCGGCGCTTGAGTTCTTCCAGGCCGCGAATGGCGCCCATCAGCTCCATGCGGTTGTTGGTGGTGTTGGCCTCGCCGCCCCACAGTTCCTTCTCCACGCCCTTGCACACCAGCAACGCGCCCCAGCCGCCAGGGCCCGGGTTGCCTTTGCAGGCGCCATCGGTGAAGAGTTCTACGGTATCGGTCATCGGTTACTCGGTTCGAAATCAAAAAGAAGTTTTACGGTTCGCTTTGCTTGCGGTTGACCTTGGCCATCGGCATCGGCACGAGCTTGCCCATGGGTTCACGCCGTAGCTGGCGCACGGGCCGCAGGCCCACCACGATCTTGCGTGCCACCAATAAATAGAAGCCGCCACCCGACAGCTGCCAGGCGCCAGCGCGGCGCTCCCAGCCGGCTAGCCGGGCTTGCCACTTGGTCGAGGCAAGCGGCGGACGATAGCACCCGAAGCGGCGTTTCTCCAGCGCGAAGCCCAGCAGGTTCAGCCAGTCCCCCACCCGTGACGGCGAGATACAGCGCGCCTGGCGCAGGCCATCGTGGGCGAACACATGGCGCAGGCCCCAACTGCTCCAGGGGTTGATGCCGACAATCAGCAAATGGCCACCCGGGCGCACGCTGCTCGCCGCTTCACGCAGCAGGCCGTGGGGCGACAGGCAGAAATCCAGGCCATGCTGCAACACCACCACATCGGCGGCGTGCTCGCTCAGCGGCCACGCCTGCTCCTCGCAGACAATCTCCACCCCCGGCAGCGGCGCGCCGAGGCGCACATTGCGTTGCACCTGCGGTGCGGACGGCGGGGTCTGGGCCGAGGGGCCGTAATGCACGAGGTAGCCACCAAAGAACCGGCCCAACTCGTCTTCGAGCATGCGCCGCTCTTCATCCAGCAAAAATTGCCCGATCGGCCCCGACAGCCATTCGCGGGCGGCGCTGATCAGGGCCAGCCACTCAGGATCGGCCTGGGCGAACGCTTTATCAGTCATTGCATTCTCCAACTCGCCTAGACGTTCTAAGATGCACCAATGTGTTCAGCTTGGCGAATCGAAGAATGATACAGATCAGTGCCCTGCCCGCCTTCACCGATAACTACATCTGGTTGTTACAAGACCCCAAGACCCAGCGCTGCGCCGTGGTCGACCCCGGCGATGCCGCGCCCGTACTGGCCTGGCTCGAACAGAACCCTGGCTGGGCCCTCAGCGACATCCTGATCACCCATCATCACCATGATCATGTCGGCGGTGTCGAGCAACTGAAAAGTGTTACAGGCGCCAAGGTCTATGGCCCCGCGCACGAAAAAATCCCGGCGCGGGACGTTGCCCTCGACGACAACGACCGCATCAGCGTACTGGGCTGGGACTTCGACGTTTATAGCGTGCCCGGCCACACCCTTGGCCATATCGCCTTCTACCACCAGGGCGTGCTGTTCTGTGGCGACACCCTGTTCGCCGCCGGCTGCGGGCGCCTGTTCGAAGGGACACCGGAGCAGATGCACGCGTCTCTCGAGCATCTCGCGTCCCTGCCTGCAGACACCTTGGTGTACTGCACCCACGAATACACACAAAGCAACCTCAAGTTTGCCCAGGCGGTGGAACCGCAAAATGCCGACATCGCCGAACGGGTGGAAAACGTCCGCCAGCTAAGGGCTCGCGGCGAGATGACGTTGCCGTCCAACCTGGCCCTGGAGAAGCGTACCAACCCCTTCCTGCGCACCGCTGAAACATCCGTTAAACAAAAAGCGGACGAACGGAATGGTCGCGACAACCGCCCGGGGGCCGAGGTATTTGCTAGCTTGAGGGCATGGAAAGATAAGTTCTAAGGCAACGCAATCTGATACGTAATTTCTGAATGGTTGACCGGAACCAAAGCGCTTTCTAGAATCGCCCGACATTTTTGCCCGGAACTTACTTCCAGCCAATGTCGTCATCTATTCGTAAATCCATCTCTTCAGACGCATTGACCCGCCTGGCTCAAGCCGTGGCGGTGGCTGTGTCCGCGACTCTGGCGGGCTGCCAATCGACAAATTACGCTGCACAATCCACCGTGCAACCCAAACCGAATCTTGCTGCCAAGATCAAGCAAAAACCCGTTATCTGGCTCTCAGAGAAGCCTGCCCCGGAAGTGCCCCAGGATGTCTGGGAACGCATGCGCCGGGGCTTTCAATTGCAGGATGGGGTTGGCGTCAACCCGCGCATCGAGCAACAGCGCCTGTGGTTCGCCAGCAACCCGTCCTTCCTGGAAAACGCCGGCGAACGCGGCAGCCTCTACATTCATTACATCGTCGAACGCCTTGAAGAACGCAACATGCCCCTGGAGCTGGCGCTACTGCCAGTGATCGAAAGTGCCTACAACCCAATGGCCTATTCGCGCAGCGATGCGGTCGGCTTGTGGCAATTCATCCCCTCCACCGGGCGCTACTTCAACCTGCGCCAGACCCGCGCCTACGACGGCCGCCGCGACATCACCGCGTCCACCACCGCCGCCCTGGACTATCTGACCCGTCTGCACGATATGTTCAACGGCGACTGGTTGCTGGCCCTTGCCGCGTACAACGCTGGCGAAGGCACGGTGAGCCGTGCCATCGAGCGCAACGAAAAGCTCGGCCTGCCCACCGACTACTGGAACCTGCCACTGCCCCAGGAAACCAAGGACTACGTGCCCAAGTTCCTGGCGCTGTCCCAGGTGGTGCTGGCGCCCGAAGCCTACGGCGTGAACCTCAACCCGATTGCCAACCAGCCGTACTTCGAAGTGGTTGAGGTCAAGCAAAGCATGGACCTGTCCCGGGTTGCCGCGCTGGCCGAGATCGACGAAGACGAACTGTTCCAGCTCAACCCGGCCCTGAAGCAACGCACCACCCTGGACGGCCCCCAGCATCTGCTGGTGCCAACCTCCAAGGCGCAACTGCTGACCAGCACCCTTTCGACGATGAAGCCGGAAGAATTGCTGAGCATGCGCCCGAAAAAGCCGGTGTTCGACGAAGTTGAAACCAAGGCCGTCGCCGGGCGCAGCCGCAGCTACAAGGTGCGCAGTGGCGACAACCTGACGCTGATCGCCAAGGCCAACAAGGTCGACGTGCATGACCTGCAACGCTGGAACAAGCTTAACGGCCAGCAGCTCAAGGTCGGCCAGACCCTGGTGATGCAGGACACGCGCAAGCTGGTGGCCAAGGCCGGCGGCAAGAAGCCGGTGCAATACAAGGTGCAGAAAGGCGACTCGCTGTACATCGTCGCCAAGCGTTTCAACGTCGAGATGCAACATCTCAAGCGCTGGAACCCGCGTACTGGCCAGGCCTTGAAGCCGGGGCAGATGCTGGTGGTTTCCGGGCCGCGCTGAGCCTTCAAGAACACCGGGGAGCAATGTGGGTGGGCTTGTGTGGGAGCGGGCTTGCTCGCGAATGCGGTGGATCAGTCACTCAAGTATCGACTGACACACCGCATTCGCGAGCAAGCCCGCTCCCACATTGGTTTATCGCCGTTTCCAACATGCTTTTTCCAACCGGAACAAGCTGTTACTGTACCGATCATAAAGCCCAAGCCGCCTGGATCGGATCTCTGACTTGAAGCGTCCCCTCCTTCTACTAATAAGTCTGGCCTTGAGCTTTACCGCGAACGCGACCATTACCGAGAGCCACGGTTATACGCAGTTCGGCGTGCTCAAGTACCCGGCCAAATTCACCCACTTCGATTGGGTAAACCCTGCAGCGCCGAAAGGCGGGACCTTGCGGGTCATGGCATTTGGCACCTTCGACACGCTCAACCCCTACACCTTCAAGGGCTCCAGCCCGGTTTCCACGCCCAACTTCCTGCAATACGGCGTGAATGAGCTGAACGAGCCGTTGATGGTCGGCACTGGCCAGTACGCGCCCTCCGGGGATGAACCCACCTCCAGCTATGGCCTGATCGCGCAGTCGGTGGAGTACAGCGAGGACCGCAGCTGGGTGGTGTTCAACCTGCGCCCGGAAGCGCGCTTCCATGATGGCAATCCGATCACGGCCTATGACGTCGCGTTCTCCTATCGCACCCTGCTGACCGAAGGCCACCCGCAATACCGCACCAACCTGCAAGAGGTGGCGCGGGTCGATGTGCTCAACCGTCACCGCATCCGCTTTGTCTTCAAGCGCGCTGGCAACCCGTTGCTGATCCTGCGCCTGGGCGAGTTGCCGGTGCTGCCCCAGCACTACTGGAAAGACCGCGACTTCAAGGCCACCACCTTCGAACCGCCACTGGGCAGCGGGCCGTACCGTGTGACCAAGGTCACCCCCGGCCGGCAACTGGTGTTTGAACGGGTCAAGGATTATTGGGGCAAGGACCTGCCGGTCAACCAGGGTTTCTATAACTACGACAAGGTCGAAGTGGAGTTCTACCGCGACAGCGACGTGGCCTTCGAAGCCTTCAAGGCCGGTGAATTCGACATCTATATCGAACACCAGGCGAAGAACTGGGCGACCGGCTACAACTTCCCGGCGGTCAACCGTGGCGATGTGATCAAGGCGCAAATCGCCCACCAGATCCCCACCCAGAGCCAGGGCCTGTTCATGAACACGCGCCGGCCCACATTCAGCCAGACCAAGGTGCGCGAAGCCCTGGGGCTGATGTTCGATTTTGAATGGACCAACCGCACCCTGTTCAGCAGCGCCTATAAACGCACCCTGAGCTATTACCCCAACAGCGAATTCTCCGCGACCGGCGTGCCGCTGGGCCATGAATGGCTGCTGCTTTCGCCATACCGCGACCAGTTGCCGGTGAGCCTGTTCACCCAGCCCTTCAGCCTGCCGCAGACCGACGGTCGTGGCATCCCGCGCGACACGATGCGCCGCGCCCTGGCCCTGCTCGGCGAGGCCGGCTGGAAGCTGTCGGGCCAGCGCCTGCTCAACGGTGACGGCCAACCGCTGCGCTTCGAAATCCTGCTGGTCAACCCGAACCTGGAGCGCATCCTGCAGCCCTATGTCGAAAACCTGATCAGTATCGGCATCGACGCACGCCTGCGCACGGTTGACCGCGCCCAGTACAAGCAGCGCCTGGATCAATTCGACTACGACATGATCCTGATCACCCTCAACCAGACCCTGAGCCCCGGCCTTGAGCAGTGGCAGTACTTCCACTCCAGCCAGGCCGCGATCAAGGGCAGCAAGAACTACGCAGGCATCAATAACCCGATTGTCGATCACCTGCTGGAACAACTGCTCGCGGCGCAGACCCGCGACGCACAACTGGCCGCCGGCCGCGCCCTTGACCGGGTGCTGCTGTGGCAGCACTACAGCATTCCCAACTGGTATCTCAACTATCATCGCTTGGCGTACCGCAACCGGTTCGCCTTTGTCACCACGCCGCCCTACAGCCTGGGCCTGAGCGCATGGTGGCTGAAAGCTTCGGAGAAAGCCCAATGACGTATGTGCGAAACGCATTGATCGCCAGCCTGTTGCTGTGCAACCTGGCCCACGCCGCCCCGCAACATGCATTGACGCTGTACAACGAACCGCCCAAATACCCCGCCAACTTCAAGCACACCGACTACGTCAACCCCGACGCGCCCAAGGGCGGCACCTTCCGCGAGTCCAGCCTGACCGGCTTTGACAGCTTCAACCCGTTTATCAGCAAAGGCGTGCCCGCCGACAATATCGGCCTGATCTACGACACCCTCGCCACCCAAAGCCTCGACGAACCCTTCACCGAATACGGCCTGGTGGCCGGCAAGATCGAAAAGGCCCCGGACAACAGCTGGGTACGCTTCTACCTGCGCCCCGAAGCGCGCTTCCACGACGGCCACCCGATGCGTGCCGACGACGTGGTGTTCAGCTTCGAGACCCTGATCAAGGACGGCACCCCGCTCTACCGCACCTACTACGCCGATGTGGACGAAGTGGTCGCCGAAGACCCGTTGCGCGTGCTGTTCAAGTTCAAGCGCACCAACAACCGCGAATTGCCGCTGATCCTCGGCCAATTGCCGGTATTGCCGAAACACTGGTGGGCCACCCGCGACTTCAACAAAGGCAACCTGGAATTCCCACTGGGCAGCGGTCCTTACCAGGTGGCCGAGGTCAAGGCCGGGCGTTCGGTGCGCTACGAACGGGTCAAGGACTACTGGGGCAAAGACCTGCCGATCAACAAGGGCCTCTACAACTTCGACCAACGCATCACCGACTACTACCGCGACGCCACCGTGGCACTGGAGGCGCTCAAGGCCGGGCAGTTCGACTACTGGGCCGAGTTCAGCGCGAAGAATTGGGCCAACGCCTACAACGTGCCGGCGGTGGCCGAAGGTCGACTGGTCAAGGAAGAGATCCCCAATGGCAACCCCACGGGGATGCAGGGCTTTGTGTTCAACGTGCGCAAACCGATGTTCGAAGACGTGCGCGTGCGCAAGGCCATCAGCCTGTTGCTGGATTTCGAATGGAGCAACAAGCAGCTGTTCAACGGCGCCTACACCCGCACCCGCAGCTACTTTGAAAACTCCGACATGGCCGCCACCGGCCTGCCCGGCCCGGACGAGCTGGCGATCCTCGAACCGCTGCGCGACAAGATCCCGCCACAAGTCTTCAGCGAAGCCTTCGCCCCGGCCAAGACCGACGGCAGCGGCATGATCCGCGCCCAGCAGCGCGAGGCTTACCAGTTGTTGCAGGAAGCCGGCTGGAAGATCGTCGATGACAAGATGGTCGACACCACCGGCAAACCGGTGACCATCGAGTTCCTGCTGGCCCAGACCGAATTCGAACGTATCCTGCTGCCGTTCAAGCGCAACCTCGCCGACTTGGGCATCGACCTGGTGATTCGCCGGGTCGATGTGTCCCAGTTCATCAACCGCCTGCGCTCGCGGGACTTCGACATGGTGGTGGGCAGCTTCCCGCAATCGTCGTCGCCGGGTAACGAACAGCGTGAGTTCTGGAAGTCCACCAGCGCCGACAAGCCCGGCAGCCGCAACTACATGGGCCTGAAAGACCCGGCCGTCGATCAACTGGTGGAACAACTGATCGATTCCGACACCCGGGTCAGCCTGATCGCCCACGCCAAGGCCCTGGACCGCGTGCTGCAGTTTGGCTACTACGTGATCCCCAACTGGCACATCAAGACCTTCCGCGTGGCCTATTGGAACAACCTCGGTCATCCAAAGGTTTCGCCGCTGTACGACGTCGGCATCTCTACCTGGTGGAGCAAGCCGAATGTACAACCGCCGGTTCCCCCCCAGACGAGCGCCGACCCGGCGAGCGGAGGCGATTAAATGCTGGCCTATATCTTTCGCCGCCTGTTGCTGATCATCCCCACGCTGTTCGGGATTTTGCTGATCAACTTCATCATCATCCAGGCCGCGCCAGGTGGCCCGGTGGAACAAATGATCGCCAAGCTCGAAGGCTTTGACGGCGCCACCAGCCGCATCGCCGGTGGCGGTGCCGAAGTCGCGGTGGCCGGCTCCAGCTACCGGGGCGCCCAGGGCCTGGACCCGGCGCTGATCAAGGAAATCGAGAAGATGTACGGTTTCGACAAGTCGGCGCCGGAACGCTTGTGGATCATGGTCAAGAACTACGCCCGCCTGGACTTTGGCGACAGCTTCTTCCGTGACGCCAAGGTCATCGACCTGATCAAGGAAAAGATGCCGGTGTCCATCTCCCTCGGGTTATGGAGCACGCTGATCATGTACCTGGTGTCGATCCCCCTGGGGATCGCCAAGGCCACGCGCCATGGCAGCCACTTCGACGTGTGGACCAGCTCGGCAATCATCGTCGGTTATGCAATCCCGGCGTTCCTGTTTGCCATCCTGTTGATCGTGGTGTTTGCCGGCGGCAGTTATTTCGACTGGTTCCCGTTGCGCGGGCTCACCTCCAACAACTTCGACGAGCTGAGCTGGGGCGGCAAGATCCTCGATTACTTCTGGCACCTGGCGCTGCCCATCACCGCATTGGTGATCGGCAACTTCGCCACCATGACCCTGTTGACCAAGAACAGCTTTCTCGACGAGATCAACAAACAATACGTGGTCACCGCCAAGGCCAAGGGCCTGACCAACCACCGCGTGCTCTACGGCCATGTGTTCCGCAATGCGATGCTGCTGGTGATCGCCGGGTTCCCGTCGGCCTTTATCGGCATCTTCTTCACCGGCTCGCTGCTGGTGGAAGTGATCTTCTCCCTCGACGGCCTCGGCCTGATGAGCTTTGAAGCGGCGATCAACCGCGACTACCCGGTGGTGTTCGGCACGCTGTTTATCTTCACCCTGCTGGGGCTGATCGTGAAACTGATCGGCGACCTCACCTACACCCTGGTCGATCCGCGCATCGACTTCGCCAGCCGGGAGCATTGAGATGAATCTGTCCCCCCTCAATCGCCGCCGGTTCGAGCGGTTCAAGGCCAACAAGCGTGGCTGGTGGTCGTTGTGGCTGTTCCTGATCCTGTTCGTGCTCAGCCTGGGCGCGGAGTTGATCGCCAATGACAAGCCACTGGCCGTGCACTTCGACGGCGACTGGTACTTCCCCGCGCTCAAGCGCTACCCGGAGACCACCTTTGGCGGCGAATTCCCCCTGGAAGCCAACTACAAGAGCCCGTATATCCAGGAGCTGCTCAAGGCCAAGGACGCCTGGACCTTGTGGGCGCCCATCCCGTTCAGCTACCAGAGCATCAACTACGACCTGAAAGTGCCGGCGCCGGCGCCGCCCTCCTCGGTCAACCTGCTGGGCACCGATGACCAGGGCCGCGACGTGCTCGCGCGGGTGATCTACGGTTTTCGCGTGTCGGTGCTGTTTGCCCTGACGCTGACCATCCTCAGCTCCATCATCGGCGTGATCGCCGGGGCGTTGCAGGGTTTCTATGGCGGTTGGGTGGATTTGGCCGGGCAGCGTTTCCTGGAGATCTGGTCCGGCTTGCCGGTGCTGTACCTGTTGATCATCCTCGCCAGCTTCGTGCAGCCCAACTTCTGGTGGCTGCTGGGCATCATGCTGCTGTTCTCCTGGATGAGCCTGGTGGACGTGGTGCGCGCCGAGTTCCTGCGCGGGCGCAACCTTGAATACGTGCGCGCGGCACGGGCGCTGGGCATGCAGAACGGCGCGATCATGTTCCGCCATATCCTGCCCAACGCGATGGTCTCGACCATGACCTTCATGCCCTTCATCCTCACCGGCGCCATCGGCACCCTCACCGCCCTGGACTTCCTCGGCTTTGGCTTGCCGGCCGGTTCGCCGTCGTTGGGCGAACTGGTGGCCCAGGGCAAATCCAACCTGCAAGCGCCGTGGCTGGGCATGAGCGCGTTTGCCGTGCTGGCGATCATGTTGAGTCTGCTGGTGTTTATCGGCGAGTCCGCTCGCGATGCCTTCGACCCGAGGAAATGAGATGAATCAGGACAATCTGATCGAAATCCGCGACCTCAGCGTCGAGTTTGTCACCGGCGAACATTCCCACCGCGTGGTGAACAACGTGAGTTTCGACATCAAGCGCGGCGAAACCATTGCGCTGGTGGGCGAAAGCGGCTCGGGCAAGTCGGTGACCGCGCACTCGATCCTGCGCCTGCTGCCTTACCCGTTGGCGCGACACCCGTCCGGCACCATCGAGTACGCCGGGCAAGACCTGCTGACCCTGAAAGAAAAGTCCCTGCGCCACATTCGCGGCAACCGCATTGCGATGATCTTCCAGGAGCCGATGACCTCGTTGAACCCGCTGCACTCCATCGAGAAGCAGATCAACGAAGTGCTCGGCCTGCACAAGGGTTTGCAAGGCAAGGTCGCCACCCAGCGCACCTTGGAATTGCTCGACCTGGTGGGCATCCCCGAACCGCACAAACGCCTCAAGGCGCTGCCCCACGAATTGTCCGGTGGCCAGCGCCAGCGGGTGATGATCGCCATGGCCTTGGCTAATGAGCCGGAATTGTTGATTGCGGATGAGCCGACCACCGCCCTCGACGTCACCGTGCAATTGAAGATCCTCGAGCTGCTCAAGGAATTGCAGGCGCGCCTGGGCATGGCCTTGCTGCTGATCAGCCACGACCTCAACCTGGTGCGGCGCATTGCCCATCGCGTGTGCGTGATGCAGAAGGGCTGCATCGTTGAACAGGCCGAGTGCGAAACGCTGTTCCAGTCGCCCCAGCATCCCTACACCCAGGAACTGCTGGCGGCCGAGCCCAGCGGCGGCCCGGCGACCAATGTGGTGGGCCCGCCATTGCTGGAAGTCGATGACTTGAAAGTCTGGTTCCCGATCAAGAAGGGCTTCTTGCGCAGTACCGTGGACTACGTCAAGGCGGTGGACGGCATCAACTTCAGCCTGCCTCAGGGGCAAACCCTGGGGATTGTCGGCGAGAGTGGCTCAGGCAAATCCACCCTGGGCCTGGCGATCCTGCGGCTGATCGGCAGCAAGGGCGGCATTCGTTTTGAAGGCCAGCAACTGGACCAACTCACCCAGCAACAGGTGCGCCCGCTGCGCCGGGAAATGCAGGTGGTGTTCCAGGACCCGTTTGGCAGCCTGAGCCCGCGCATGTGCGTCAGCGAGATCGTCGGCGAGGGCCTGCGCATTCACAAGATGGGCACGCCGCAGGAGCAGGAAGCGGCGATTATCGCGGCGCTCAAGGAAGTCGGCCTGGACCCGGAATCCCGCCATCGCTACCCCCACGAATTCTCCGGCGGCCAGCGCCAACGCATCGCCATCGCCCGCGCCCTGGTGCTCAAGCCACGGCTGATCCTGCTGGACGAACCCACCTCGGCGCTGGACCGCACGGTGCAACGCCAGGTGGTGGAATTGCTGCGCAGCTTGCAGGCCAAGTACAACCTGACCTACCTGTTTATCAGCCATGACCTGGCGGTGGTGAAGGCGCTGAGTCATCAGTTGATGGTGGTGAAGCAGGGCCAGGTGGTGGAGCAAGGCGAGGCGAAGGCGATTTTTGCCGAGCCGCAACATCCCTACACCCGCCAACTATTGGAAGCCGCCTTCCTCGTGCCAGCCTGATACAACACAATTCAAAATGTGGGAGCGGGCTTGCCCGCGATTGCAGTGTGTCAGTCGAAAGATTCGGCACTGACAGGACGCCATCGCGGGCAAGCCCGCTCCCACATTTGGCCGTGCCCACCCCAGCCTTCCAATATCATTTGCGCGCACCCGCGCCCTTTGCTTTAATCGCGACCAATTCTTATTTACGCCAATCCTTTTGCGCTGGATGGATATTGTGTCGACCTCTTTCACCCACCTCTACGGCACCCACCACAGCTGGCTGCTCGGCCTGTTGCGCCGGCGCCTGAATGACCGCTGGGATGCCGCCGACCTGGCCCACGACACCTTCATCCGCATCCTCAACCGCCCACCCGCCGAGACCGATCACCTGCGCCAGCGCTCCTACCTGGCCACTATCGCCCGGGGGTTGTGCATCGATCACTGGCGCCGTCGCCAACTGGAAAAAGCCTGGCTCGACAGCCTGGCCCTGCGCCCGCAAGACACCCAACCTTCACCCGAACAACGCGCAATCATCGTCGAGACCCTCTACGAAGTAGACGCCATGCTCGCGCGCCTGCCAAAGAAGGTCAGCGCAGCCTTCCTGCTCGCGCAGCTCCACGGCCTGCCCTACCAGCAGATCGCCGCGCAATTGGGCGTGGGCGAGCGCATGGTCAAGAAATACATGGCACAGGCGCTGCTGCACTGTGCGATCCTCGAAGCCGAACTGGACGGGATGCTGGTGCAATGAACAGCCCCGGCACACTCAGCCATGCCAGCCTGGAACAGGCGGCGCAATGGTATGTGCGCTTGCAGGCCCCAGGCAGCGCCCAGGAGCAACAGCGCTGGCAGGCCTGGGTTGCGCAGAACCCCGAGCACTTGGCCGCCTGGCAGTATGTCGAGCGCGTCAGCCAACGCTTTGCGCCGCTGTTGGAGCAACCGCAAAGTGCCAGCCGGGCCTTGCGCAGTTCCCGGCGTCAAACCCTCAAGACCCTGCTGGTGCTGTGCGGCGGTTCGACACTGGCCTGGGGCGCCTGGCGCAACACCGCCCTGCCTCGCCTGGTGGGCGGCTGGAGCGCGGATTACGCCACCACCCGCGGCGAAACCCGCGATGCATTGCTGGCCGACGGCAGCCATGTGTGGCTCAACGCGTTGACGGCGCTGGATGTGCGCTTCGATAGCGCGCAGCGCCTGTTGCAGCTGCGCTTTGGCGAGGTGCTGATCGACACCGCCAAGGACGCCCTTAGGCCGTTCCTGGTGGACACCGAACATGGCCGCCTGCAAGCGCTGGGCACGCGCTTCAGCGTGCTGCATGACGAACACCGCACCCAACTGAACGTCTTCGATGGCCGCGTGCAGGTCACTACGTTCAATGGGCAAGTGCGCATTATCGAAGCCGGCCAACAAGTCTGGTTTACCCGCGAACATGTCGACAGCAGCGCCGCCGCGTCCCCCGCACGTGAAGCCTGGAGCCACGGCGTACTGCTGGCCGACAACCTGCCGCTGGGCCAACTGATCGCCGAGCTCAACCGCTATCGCCCAGGCCACCTGGGCTGTGATCCGGCGGTGGCGCAGTTGCCGGTGATGGGTTCGTTCCCGCTCAAGGACAGCGACCACGCCTTGCACCTGCTGCAAGCCGCGCTGCCAATTCGCCTCGACAGCCCGCTCCCTTGGTGGGTCACCGTCGTCCCCAAATAAAAATCTGCGTGCGCCAGTTCCCCTTTTGAACACTCGTTCGGTTAACCCTGCAGACGCTTTCAATTCGCCGTTCGATCTGATTCAAAGGGAACTCTTCATGTCGCAACCTGCTCGTTTCGCGCTGCGCCCATTGGCGCTGGCCACCTCACTGTTTTGCCTCGGCGTTGCGACGGCGTACGCCGCCGAGCCGGACGCCACTCAGCAAGCCACGCGCAACTACAGCATCGCGGGCGGCTCGCTGGTCAGTGTGCTGAACAGCTTTGCCGCACAATCGGGCATTTTCATCGCCGGCCATAACAGCCTCGCCGCCGGCAAGACCAGCCCTGGCCTGAACGGCAACTACACCCCGTCGAGCGGCTTGCAGCGCCTGTTGCAAGGCAGCGGCTTGCAGGCACAGCCCCAAGGCAACAACGGTTACGTACTCGAACTGATCCCGGCCAACACTGGCGCCCTGGAGTTGGGCGCCACGACGATTTCCGGCGAGCAACTGGGCGCCATCACCGAAGACAGCCATTCCTACACCACCGGCGCCATGGCCTCGGCTACTGGCCTGCCGCTGTCGATGCGCGAAACCCCGCAATCGGTCACCGTGATTACCCGCCAGCAAATGGACGACCAGGGCTCCAACAGCATCGCCGACACCCTGCGCCGCGCCCCCGGCATCAGCGTGCAGAACTACGACAGCGAGCGCTGGGAGTTTTCCGGCCGTGGCCTGCCGATCACCAATTTCCAGTACGACGGCGTCAACTCGACCTACGACGGCGTGTATGACTACGGCACCACCAGCACCGACATGGCGGTGTACGACCACCTGGAAATCATCAAGGGTTCCGCCGATTTGCTCAGCGGCTCCGGCGACCCGTCGGCCACGGTCAACCTGATCCGCAAAAAACCCACCGCCGCCTTCAAGGCCTCGGTGACCCAGACCTTTGGCTCCTGGGACAACTACCGCACCGAAGGCGATATCTCCGGGCCGCTGACCGAGTCCGGCAATGTGCGCGGGCGTTTTGTCGGCGTGTATCAGGATCGCCAGTCCTACCTGGACCACTACCAGAACACCAAGGACATAGCCTACGGCATCCTCGAAGCCGATCTTACGCCCGACACCCTGCTGACCTTTGGCATCGACCAGCAAAACACCCGCTCCCGTGGCGCCAGCTGGACCGGTTTTCCGATGTTCTTCAGCGACGGCTCGCGCACGAATTTCTCGCGCTCGTTCAACCCCGCCGCCGACTGGAGCCGCCGCGACTTCCAGAACCAAACGATATTTGCATCGCTACAGCAAAAGCTGGCCAATGACTGGTCGCTCAAAGTCAGCCTCGACCGCAAGCGCAGCCAGCACGACACCCTGCTCGCCTCGGCCAGCGGCGGTAACCCGGACCCGGTCAGCGGCGAAAACATGTACATGTTCATGGGCAAGTACAAAGGCGACCAAGTGCAGAACACCCTGGACATCAACGTCAGCGGCCCCTTCAGCCTGCTGGGGCGCGAGCACGAGTTGATCATGGGCTTCATGGCCACCCGCTCGAAACAGGATGTGCCGGTGTACGGTTCGATCTACCCAGCGGTCGGCGGCAGCATCTTCGACTGGCACGGCGAGTACGCCAAACCGGACATTCCGCGCAGCGGCCAGAACGACATCGTGCAACGCCAGACCGGCGTGTACCTGGCCACACGCTTGAAGCCCACCGACGACCTGTCGGTGATCCTCGGCGCACGGGTCAACAACTTCAGCGGCACCGACACCACCGACTTCTATGACCCGACCAAAGCCGACAACCGCACCACCTATCAGCAGAGCGGCGTGGTCACGCCGTATGCCGGGCTGGTCTACGACCTCAACGACACCTGGTCGGCCTACACCAGCTACACGCAGATCTACCGCCCGCAAACCAGCAAGGACGCCGACCGCAAGCTGCTCGACCCGGTGGAAGGCAACACCTACGAAGCCGGCCTCAAGGCCGCGTTCTACGACGGCCGCCTGAACGCCAGCTTTGCCGTGTTCCGCATCGAGCAGGACAACGTCGCCCAATACGTTTCCGGTTTTGATACCGACTCGGTGTACCGCGCGATTGCCGGTGCCACCACCAAGGGCTTCGAAGCTGAATTGTCCGGTGAGGTGCTGGACGGCTGGAACGTCTCGGCCGGCTACACCTACCAGCACACTCGCGATGCGGATGACGGCTACGTGTACAGCTCGGTGCTGCAAACCACCACGCCGCAGCAGGTGGTGCGCCTGTTCAGTTCCTATCGTCTGCCCGGCGCCCTGGACAACGTCACCCTGGGCGGCGGCGTGAACTGGCAGAGCGAGTTCTTTGGCAACGTGTTCCAGCCCAACCCGAATGACAGCGTCAACGGCGGCGACTACGCGCGCATCACCCAGGACAGCTACTACCTGGTGGACCTGATGGCCCGCTACCGCTTCAACGACCACCTGAGCACTACGCTCAATGTGAAGAACCTGTTCGATAAAAAGTACTACACGGGCCTTGGCAACTTCGGCACCGGTTTCTACGGCGAACCGCGCAGCTTGCAATTGGCCACACGCTGGGATTTCTGACACCAAAAACCTACGGGTATCCGCAGGTCTTGAACAACGCAGGTTTATGCATGACTCTACGCACTGACCCCTTTCAGAGCGTAGCGCCATGTCCCAGCCTGCAAGCCCTGCGGCACCTTGCTTCTGGCGGGATGCCAGGCTGCCGTTCATCGAGGCGCGGACCATCGCCGACGGCCGCAAGGTGACCTACACCCGCCACGCCCACGAGCACTTTTCCATCGGTGCCGTGACCACCGGGCGCAGCTATTACCACTACGGCGCGCAAACCTTCGAGATCAGCGCCGGCACGGTAGTGTTGATGAACCCCGGCGACGTGCATGCGTGCAATCCGATCCGCAATGAACCCTGGTCCTACCAGATGCTGTACATCGACACGCCCTGGCTGACTGACCTGCAGTACCAGTTGGGCTTCAGCACTGACCAGGGCTTTCGGCCGTTCAGCACGCCCTACACCCGCGACACGACGTTGTATGACGGTCTGCTGGGACTCTACGGGATCTTGGTGGATGCACAGGCCGAACACCTGCAAAAACAGAGTGCGCTGGTGAGTTACTTCAGTGACGTCCAACAGCGCCTCAACCCCGCCGACACACCGTTGCGCGAGGTCAACCAAAAGCTTGAACGGGCCGCCGAGTACATCCGCGCACACTGCACGCAGGCCCTGAAACTGGAGGAGATCTGCCTGGCAGCCGAACTGTCGCCGTCCTACCTGATCCGCGCGTTCAAGCACTACTACGGCTTGACGCCCCATGCCTTCCTGGTCAACCAACGCATCCAGTTTGCCCGCAGCCAATTGCGCCAGGGCGAGCTGATCGCCGACGTCGCACTGGCTGCGGGCTTTGCCGACCAGGCCCATTTCCAACGCGCCTTCAAACAGCACTTCGCCGCGACGCCCGGGCAGTACCGCGAGGTGCTCAAGCCATCAGCAAATAACCCACACTGGCCACCAGCAACGCGGCCATTGAGCGGTTGAACACGCGCATGCCCTGCGGATTACTCAAGTAACGGCGCAAAAACGTCCCGGCATAGGCCCAACACGCCACCGACACGTAGCAGATCACCAGGTAGAGGCTGGCGAACAGCCAAACCTGCTGCGCGTCGCCATCGGCCACAAACAAGCCCATCCCGGCAACACAAGCCAGCCAGGCTTTCGGGTTGAGCCATTGCATGATTGCGCCGTAGAGCATGGACGGCGCGGTGGCCGCGTTATCGGCTTGCAGGTGGCCATCGTCGGATGCCAGTTTCCAGGCCATCCACAACAAAAACCCCACCCCGCCCCACTGGATCAACTGGGTCAGCAACGGCCAGCGCACCAACACTTCATGCAGGCCCAGGCCGATCAACACCAACAGCAGGGTAAAACCGGCGGCGGCGCCAAACACGTGCTTCTGGCTGGCGACAAAACCAAACCGCGCGCCCGAACTGAGAGCGACCACGTTGACCGGGCCCGGTGTGATAGAGGTGGCCAGGGCGAAGGCGGCCATGGAGATGATCAAGCTCATTGCGATTCCCTTTTTGTCGTGACGCTGAAGATGGCGTCACGGTAAAGGGCAAATCCCACGCGGTATTGAACAAAATCACCCTATGGGCGTTCACTGCACCGGCGTGGGGGCCTGGGTCACGATATCGCCCTGGCCCAACACTCGGCCGTCCTCGGAGACGATCTCGACCTTGCGCAACGGCTTGAGTGCACGTGCATCGAGCAAGCGGGTACCGAGTTGCTCCGGTTCGGTGTGCGCCTCACCCCACTGCGCCAACGTCACCAGCACCGGCATCAGCGCGCGGCCCTTGTCGGTCAGTTGGTACTCATTGCGCGCGCCCACTTCGCTGAGCTGCAACAGGCCTTGCTCGACCATCTCCTTGAGGCGCGCGGCGAGGATATTCTTGGCCACGCCCAGGTGCTTCTGGAAGTCGCCAAAACGCGTCACGCCAGCAAACGCATCGCGAATGATCAGCAGCGTCCACCAGTCCCCCACCACATCCAGCGCGCGGGCGACCGGACAGCAGTCGCCTTCCAGGCATTTACGTTTCATCGGCAGGCCTCCAGCCAGGCGGAAAATATAGTTGCATTATAGGACCAACACCCTCAGGATAAAAATGGTTTCATCATTAAACCTAATTCGCAGCGTGGAGTTCAGCATGGACATTCGTGGAAAAGTGGTACTGGTCACTGGCGCCAATCGTGGCCTGGGCAAAGCATTCGTCACCGCGCTGCTCGAAGCCGGCGCGGCCAAGGTCTACGCCGGGGCGCGCAACCCCGCCAGCGTGAACGTTCCTGGCAGCACGCCGATCGCCCTGGACATCACGGACGCCGCCAGCGTGCAGCACGCCGCGCAGCAGTGCAGCGACGTCAGCGTGGTGATCAACAACGCGGGCTTTCTCCAGTACGGCTCGCTGCTGGCCGAAGACAGTGTCGAGAACCTGCAGCAGCATTTTGAAGTGAACACCTTTGGTACCTTGCGCGTAAGCCGCGCGTTCGCACCGATCCTGGCCCGCCAGGGCGGCGGCGCGCTGATCAATGTGCTCTCGGTATTGAGCTGGCTGAGCCCGCCGGGCGCCGGTGGCTACAGCACGTCCAAGTCCGCCCAGTGGGGCTTGACCAACGGCCTGCGCGGCGAGTTGCGTGAACAAGGCACCCTGGTCATCGGCGTGCACCCCGCCTACATCGACACCGACATGGTCGCCGAGGTGCAGGCGCCGAAAAGCACGCCTCAGGAAGTGGTCGCCCTCACCCTGCAAGCCCTGGCCGAGGACCGCGAAGAAGTGCTGGTCAGCGACACCAGTCATGGGGTGAAGGCGTCGCTGTCCAGTGATCGCCCGGTCTATCTCAACCACTGATCAGCGCTGCGTGGGAATCCGGATGTCGCCGTTGCGGCACTGGGTTTTCACGCTGCGCGGGCAGCCAGTGAATGCCAGGTCCTTGGTCAGGCATACGCGCACTTCCGACAACACCTTGCCCTTGCAGATCACCGCCAGGCCATGGTTGCCCATGCGCGGGTTGCTCTCGCGAAACAGCGCCTCGATCTCACGGGCGGGTAACGCCGGGGAGGTATTGAGCGGCTGCAGTTGCGCCGGGATAACCACCACGCCTAGCGCCTCATCGGTCTTCTCCAGATAGTCCAGGGGCTCAAGCCCGGAACAGGTGCCATGCTTGGCCCATTCATGCTTGAGCAGTGCACGGGTCGGGAACAGCGCCGCGCCCTTGACCATTTCCTCGCGAGTCAACCGCGACTGCGGCGCACACGACGCCGGCCACCCGCCCCGCGCGTACTGCGGCCACAAACCGTGCAACACAAAGCCATAGCCTTTGCCCGAACACTGCTCGTTTTCCGGGTGCGTCAGGCAAAACGTCGGTGACCACGACAACGACAACACGTAAAAATCAAACTCCCCCGGCGTCCCTTGGCTACGCGGGGCAGCGCTTGAACTTGTGGCAATGAACAACAACACCACCATCCAATATTTCATTCGTCTATTCCTTGAAAACCAGAATCTACCGTGCCTACCCAGGGTGATGGGGGTTACGTTGTAGCACCTGGTCCAGAATGCGATCTGTCTTCAGGGCCTCGATCGCCAGTGATGGATGCTCGGCTTCGCCCCGGATATGCGCGTTCATGCCCAGCACGTGATGCCACTGGATATGTGCATGACAAGGCACCTCAAGCACCTCGTGGGTCTCGCCTGCAAGCCGCAACGGTTGATCGTCGAACACTGAAAACTCGATGCGACCTCGACTACCGATCAACTCGACGCGATCTTCGCGACGGTCCGCAACAAAATTCCAGCAGCCCATGCCCAGCGCACCCGAGGCGAAACGCCAGCTGGCGGTCACCGCATCTTCGGCAGCATAACGACCCTCCTGGCGCGACGTAAAACCGGCTACTTCAACAATATCCCCGGCCAGATACTGAAACAGGTCAAAGCCATGGCTGGCCAGGTCGGCGAAGTAGCCGCCACCGGCAACCATCGGGTCAGTGCGCCAGTTGGCGGCGCTGGCATCTTCGGCGGCAGGCGGTTTGCACAGGGTCCAGGTGAGGTGGCGTAACTCGCCGATGCGCCCTTCCCGCAGCCAGTCACGCACTTGCTGGAAACGTGGCAGCGAGCGCCGGTAATAGGAGACGAACAGATGCAACCCGGCGCGCTCGAAGGTGCGCTGCATCAGCGCGCTTTGCTCGGCATTCATCGACATGGGTTTCTCGACGCAGCAATGCTTGCCGGCTGCCGCCACCATCAGGCTGTATTCAAGGTGGCTGGCGGGTGGCGTGGCGATGTACACCGCGTCCACTTCAGGGTCGTTGATCAGCGCTTGGGCGTCGGTATAGAAGCGGGCAATCCCATGGCGTGCCGCATAATCGCGCACCGCTTCTTCACGGCGCCCCATCACGGCCACCAGTGCCGAACCTGGCACTTTATAGAAAGCGGGTCCACTCTTTAACTCAGTGACACTGCCACAACCGATCATCCCCCAACGTACGGTGTTCATCTGTTTTCCTCGGCCGTTTAAATCAAGGGCGCAGTATCCACATACCTCGAGGCCCCCGCTACAAACACTTAGCATGACAATTGCATTACACTTTTATGACATTCATCCACCTGCGGGGGCACAGACGATGAAAATTCGCGCAACGGTCATTTGCGAACACGAGGGGCAAATCCTCTTCGTGCGCAAGGCCAGGTCAAAATGGGCCTTGCCGGGCGGCAAGGTCGAGCCCGGCGAGCGCCCTGTGGGCGCGGCTGAACGGGAGCTGGAGGAAGAAACCGGGCTGACCGTGGACGGCTTGCTTTATTTGCAGGAACTGAAGGCGCGCGACACGCTGCATCATGTGTTCGAGGCATCGGTGGTCAACATCGCCGACGCAAAGCCTTGTAACGAAATAGTCGATTGCCAGTGGCATGCCTATGGCGCGATGGACCAACTGGACACCACCGACGCCACCCGGCATATCGTCAAATCCTTCCTGCGTCGCCTGTAACCGTCATTTCTGTTGGGTTTTGGCCTGCCCCCGCAAATACAACGCTTCCACCAGGTTCTGTCGCTCATCCTGGGGCAGCGTGCTGGCGAATTGTGCCAGCGTCGTGTCCACCAGCGCGCGCAAGGCCATATCCGCTTCGCGAGCCTTGGCCAACTCAGCCACCAGTACGTCACGGTCCAGTGTCGGCGCTTGCAGTTGCTGGATCACCCCAAGCCGGGCTTCGCGTCCGGCCATGATCAACGGCTGGCTGTCGGCGCGGTTGTGCCGCAACAGTTGGCGCAGTTCCCGGCGGCGCTCCGGTGGCAACTTGAACATTGCCTGGCGCAGCCCATGCTGGTTGACCACGGCTTCGACGGGTTTGGCCGTCGCCACCCAATGGTAGAGGCCACCGCCCACACCACCGAGCAAAAACACGTTGAGCAACATCGATACCATCAACCACGGTTTAAGGGACTTGGGCGTCATTGTTCTGCTTCCTCGGCGTTAACGCTAAACACGACTTCCGCATCGCCCTGATCGAACACGCTGGGCAGCACCTCGGAGGACAGCATCGGCAGCGGCACGCTCATCGAAGCCACCAACACCCCCGCGGCGATGCCAGCAATGCCCACGCCCACCAGGCCGGCGGGTGACAGCCAGTTGGCATAACGCGACCAAAATGACGCCCGTCGCGGTACGGATTGGCGAATCTGCCTGGCCAGCGCCGAATCGAAGCGTGGCGCTGAGTGAGCATCCAGTTGCGTATCCAGCCAAGCGGCTTCGTGCAAAGCCTGGCGGGCGCTGGGGTCGCCGCTGTCGAGCAGGGCCTGGGCTGGCGCCTGTTCAGCAAGCGGCCAGCGATGCAGGCTGGCCCCGTAGGCATCAGCCAAATAAGCGAATCGTTCGGGCGTCATGATTTTTCCCTTCCTGGGCGGGCAAGCCCTGGTGTATCGGCAAGTTGATTGCGCAACTGGCGGCGAGCCCGTGACAGCAGGCTCTCCAGTGCCTCGACGCTGATCTCCATCAAGGCCGCGGCGTCGATGTTCGATAGCTCCTGGTAATACTGCAACACGATCGCTTCGCGCTGCCGCTCGGGTAATGCGGCCAAGGCGGCAGCCATCCGCGCGCTGCGGTCAGCGGCTTCAAGGTGCTCGTCCGGCGACGGCGCGGTGTCGGCCAGTTGCAGCGCCTCATCCTCGTGCAACGGGCGCTCCTTGCGCCGGCGCAAGCGGTCGCGGCACAGGTTCAGCGCAACCCGGTGCAACCAGGTATCAAAGCGCGCGTCCCCAGCGCGCCAGCTGGCCGCCTGGCGCCAGATCCGCAGGAAGCTCTCCTGGGCCACGTCCTTGGCCTCGTCGGCATCCCCCAGGATCCGACTGGCGAGCGCCAGCAGACGCGGCAGTTTGCGCGTCACCATTTCGTCGACGGCCGCAGGCTCGTTGTTGCCGATACGCGCCAGCAGCTCAACGTCCGGGTCAGTGTCTTTCAATCGGCTAATTCTCGGTCCGCAGGCTAAGTAGCAGGTTTCAACGCATCCAACGGCCTTCACGCCAGTACCAGTTCGGGCCACGGGATTCCCAGTGGCCGGGTTGCCAGCGCGCATTGCGCATCACCGGCTGCCAATGCCCTGGCACCCAGGCGTAGGCGCCACGCTGCCAGCCCCAGTGGCCGCGGTCCCAGGCATAACCCGGGCGCCCGGCGGGGATCACCTCGACCCGCTCCACCGGTGGCGCCTGGCGAATGATGACTTCGGTCTGGGCAAACGTCGGGGTGCTGACAAACGCCGCAAAAACCAGCGGGACCAGCAAGGCATAGCGCAATTGGGCCAGTGTGCTCATGGCAACTCCTTCAGGCGGCGGACGAAAATGTTCGCGGCTGATGGGTTGAACGGCGGGTGCCGGAAAATCCGTCGCAGGGCACGCAGGTTTTTTCCGGGAGTGCTGAAGGGAAGTATTGCCCAGGGGCTGACAGCGCTTGATGAAATATCTGAAAGCAACGCGACGGATTTATGCCGGCGCCAGCGTTAAAGGAATAACGCCGCACACACCCAGAGGAAATACCATGTCCCGTCGCCTAACCATGCTGGTTGCCGCCCTGCTGATCGCCAGCCTCAGCGGCTGCGTGATCCTGCCCGAACACCGCCATTGCTGCTGGCGCTATTACGGTGCGGTCACAACCACCGCAGACACCGTCAACAGCTAACCGACCGCCGCAAACCCCCGGCGCCCGGCCTTGAGCTCGGTGCGCAGCTCACCAATCAGGTTTGAGATGGAACGGATGCTGTCCAGACCTTCGGGCGACACGCGGGTCAGCAACAGATCGACGCGCCCGGAGACCGGCTCAAACACGCTGATGCGCAGCGAACCGTCGCCATTGAGGGT
The DNA here is from genome assembly GCF_017316265.1 of Pseudomonas sp. Marseille-Q1929. NCBI lineage: Bacteria > Pseudomonadati > Pseudomonadota > Gammaproteobacteria > Pseudomonadales > Pseudomonadaceae > Pseudomonas > Pseudomonas sp. Marseille-Q1929. The sequence continues at coordinate 10,985 of NZ_JAFLWU010000031.1, read as the reverse complement.
GCAGTCACAGGCAAGTGGCAAAAAACCCACGGCCATGATGCGATTGAGTTCGATGATGGAAATCATGATAAGCCCCCGTCCCTGGGTTCTACCCTGCTGGTTGGATTCGACCAGATTAGTTGAGGTTTGGGCGCATCTGCAGAATTAATGCAAAAGTGTTAGCCAGGCCTCATTTTGCCTGCAAAACGCTGGCCCGCTGGCGCCAGAAACCCAGCACACGACCTCTCGTCTGCTGCCACGGCGAAGGCTTGACTCCCACTCGCGATCACCAGACGCTCTTGGCTTTTCGCCACTCCCGGAGCCGCCGCCCATGAGCATCGATCCCCCGAGCCAGCCCGACCGCGATGTGTACAAGACCCTGCTGGAATCGACCAAGGCCATCCCTTGGCGCATCGACTGGCAGACCATGACCTTCAGCTATATCGGCCCGCAGATCGAAACGCTGCTGGGCTGGACCCCGCAAAGCTGGGTCAGCGTGGATGACTGGGTGGAGCGCATGCACCCGGATGATCGCGAATACGTGGTGAATTTCTGCGTGTCGCAATCCCGCGCCGGCGTGGACCACGAGGCCGACTATCGCGCGCTGACGGTGAACGGCGACTACGTGTGGATCCGCGATGTGGTGCATGTGGTGCGCAAGGACGGCGAAGTCGAAGCACTGATTGGCTTTATGTTCGATATCAGCGAGCGCAAGAAGACCGAAGAACACCTGATCCGCCTGCAGAAACAACTGGAGGAATATTCCTTCCAGGACGGCCTCACCGGCATCGCCAACCGGCGCATGTTCGACACCGTGCTGGAGCGCGAATGGACCAGCGCCCAGCGCAGCCAGTTGCCCCTGTCGCTGATTATCCTCGATATCGACTTTTTCAAGCAGTACAACGACCACTACGGCCATATCAAAGGCGACGAGTGCCTGCGCCAGGTGGCAAACACCCTCTCGCAAGCGGCCAACCGCCCCCGGGACTTCATCGCGCGCATCGGCGGTGAAGAATTTGTGTGGCTGTTGCCGGAAACGGACGCAGCATCGGCGAAGTTAGTGGCGCAACGCTGCCTGCATCTGGTGCGCCAACGGCAGATCGAGCATGGGTTTTCCCCGGTATCCAAATGGTTGAGCGTCAGCCTTGGCGTCGGCACCCACACCGTGACACCAAACAGCCCGATGCTGGGGTTTGTGGAACAGGTCGATAAGTTGCTGTACCAGGCCAAACACAACGGGCGGATGCGCGCGGAGTTTGCCGCTATTGAAGTTTGAGGTGGGAGTCAAATCGCGGGCAAAAAAAATCCCAAGTAGCTGATGGAAACTTGGGATTTAAAAATGCATAAACCGTGGGAGGTGAACGCCCGGCTATAGTAGCGATTGTAATAAGCTGTAACAAGACCAAACTAATCCTTTCGTCGGATTAAAACAGCCGTAAGTCATTCAATAACCACATGTTTTTTAAGGTGGCCGGGTATATGAGTGCCACTTTTTGGTGCAAGTAAGGGGGATACTTGCGACGTATATTCCCCCTTATAAAAGAGGGTTATTGACTCACCCGACCTGACACTTCGGGGCGATTGCTCGCGCAACTGTCGCCCAGCTTCAATCCACCGGACGCGGCGGCACTGGCCAGACGCTCCACCTGCTGGCAGAGCACCAATCGCTCAGCCGCCTCCGCCCGCTGGCGATCCGCGCTGGCGTTGATATGCATGAAGTAACCACCCAACAGCACCGCGACACACAGCACGCCGACCGCGAAGTGGCGCAGGCTGTTGGGTGATGAAGGCTCTGGCTGGTACATGGTCCGGCAACGACCTGCTCTATTTGCGACGAAGCGTGCAATTGTATGCAAATAGAAACACAGCAATTGTCGTGGTTTTGTAAACCGCCTCGCTAGCGGGTCACAGGTTTGGCAACAGTCCCTGCTTGCCCTATCCAAGCATAGGTATCTACACAACTACTGGACCTGACAAAACCCGAAGCTCCGGCTCTGGCTCTGGCTTTTGATTTGGCTTTTGATCTTGATCTTAGGCGCCCCGTTAACCACGCTGGCCGAACGCAGGCTTGAATCCGTGGGTAACCCGGCAGGACGCCGGGTTAGCCGTCCTGGGCCAAGGATGGCCCATGACGGCGGCCCACGGATTCAAGCCGGAGAGAGGGCACACCGAGCCTAGGCGAGGTGCCGAGTGGTGGGGCAAGAGCGTTTTGCTTACTTTTGCGCTCTTCAAAAGTGAGCCGCCGTAAGGGCGGAACCATAATCAGCCGTTGCCTAGATAACGGATATGTACTCCGATCAAAAAGTCTCAGCGACTAACACATAGCCATCGCAGGCAAGCCAGCTCCCACAGTTGAACCGGTTTACATCCGTTAAGACTCGGTCGCAGGACAGTCCGTCACAGGAGCAAGCTCCCTCGCAACAGGTCCAGCAGCAATGCTCACTATGCCTATCCAAGAGCAGCTCAGCAGCCGATACAACGGCAAGCACGCCGCCTGGATCAGCAGCATGCGCATCACCTGCATCGCCGTCACCAACGTCACGGCCAACCCCAAGGCCTCCGCGGTCAGGCTCATCTCCGGCGCGCTGCCGGGCATCATGCCCAGGGCCAGCGACAGCCACGGCATCCCCAGCCACGTCCCCAATGCCCAGGCCGCCAGCGCGGTGGCGATTATCGAGCCGCTCAGCAGCACCAGCACCTTGGCGAGAAAACCCGGGGCGCGCCGGAAAAAACTGCGCTCAAACGCCGCGCCCAATGCACAGCCGATCAGCAACTGGCCGGCGCCACTGAGCCAGCCGGGCATGCTCATCGATAAGTTGTTACAGGCGACGCCCACGGCGCAAATCAGGAACGGGCCGAAGGTCCAGGGATTGGGCAGGTTGCAGCGTTTGAACCCCATTGCCGCCAGCAGGCTGATGCCCAGGATAAAGATCAGCCAGGGCCAGATCACCGGCAACGGCGTGGGGGCAGCGGTATGCGCCAAACCAAAGGTCGCGACCGCTGGCACTGCCAGCAGGATCAGCAACAGGCGCAGGCTGTGGGCGGCAGCAATCAAACCGGGGTCGGCTTGGCGTTGTCGGCCCAAGTGGACCATCTCCGTGGAGTTGGCCGGCATCAACGCGAAAAACGCCGTGCCAAAGGCCACGCCCCAGCGGTGCAGCAACCACACCGAGCCCAATGCCAGCACCAGCGTCAGCAACACTGCCGTGACGATCAGCCCAAGGTGCGCGACCACTTGTTGCATTACCGGCAAGGTGAAGTGGCAGCCAATCGCCACGGCGACAATCAACTGCCCGGCTTCGCGCCCATGGGGAATTTGCGGAACCCTCGCCCCGCTGCACCGGCTGATCAATACCGCCAGCAACGAACCGATGACCCAGGGCAACGGCCAACCGGCCCACTGCGCAAGGCTGCCGCCCAAGGCGCCGACAATCAGGGTGACAAGCCAATACTGGCGAAGGTTGAGGGTCATGATGAAGTCCGGCATGGAGAAGAGTGCCGACAGGTTATAGACTGTCCATCATCACAAAAAATATTCATTTGTGAAGCTACCCATCACTCTTTGTTATGCGAGCCCTCGTGAACCTGAAAGCCCTGGAGTACTGCGTCGAAATCGCCCGCCAAGGCAGCTTTACCAAGGCGGCGCAGGCCCTGCATGTGGCGCAGCCGGCGCTGAGCATGGCGGTCAGCCGCCTGGAAGATGAGCTGGGCGTGGCCCTCTTCAACCGTGCCACGCGGCAGATCAGCGTAACGGCCGAAGGCCAGCTGTTCCTCGCCCGCGCCGAAGCCTGCCTGCAAGGGTTGACGGGGGCCCGCCGTGAGTTGCAGGACCTGACGCACTTGCACAGCGGCGAAATCCGCGTCGGCATCCCGCCGATGTACGGCATCCGGCATATTCCCGAGTTGCTGATGCAGTTCCGCGCGCACTACCCCGGCATTGCCATGCACGTGGTGGAAGGCAGTGCCGATGACATCAGCGCGCGCCTGGCAACACGGGATATTGACGTGGCGCTGCTGGAGTCGCGGCGCGTCGATCCCGACTGGCAGTCAGTGTTGCTCGGCAGCGATGAGATGGTGTTGTGCATGCATGAGCAGCACCCCTTGGCGACCGCAGCCTCGGTCGCCGCAGAACGCTTGCAGGGCGAGCCGATGCTGGTGTTCGACAACACCTTCCTGCAACGTCACCTGTTGGATGCGTTCTGCAGCAATGCCCGGGTGCGTTTCAACATCGCCCTGGAAAGCAACTTCGTGCCACTGGTGATTGCCGCCACGCGCAGCGGCATGGGGCTTTCCACCCTGCTGCGTTCAGTGCAGGAGCAGGAGCCCGAATTGGCCGGAGTGTCTTTCGAACCTGCGCAGTTCATGCACTTCAACCTGTGCTGGCGGGGCAGCGAATACCTGTCCCAGGCCAATCGACGGTTTATCGAAACGGCGAAGGTGTATTTCCAGGAAGACGCCAGCTCACCGCTGTCGCACTGAGCCGGCTATTTGCGCGCCACTTTGTAGCGCACGCAGTCCTGGTAAAAACTCTGGCGGATCGCTTCGGGCTTGAGCCGCGAGCGACTGTCATAGGTCTGTTCGGTGATGCCCATGGCCATCATGCGCATCCACGACTTGTTGAACTTGATGGTCTGGATCTTCTGCCGCGCGGCATACAACGACACCCCCGACAGCTTCAATTCCTGGGCCCTGGCGGCCGTGCCCGCGCCCCAGCTGCACATGTACTTGTCACCCTCGCGCAGCTCCCGTGCCTGCACGGCAGCCGCGCCGCCTGCCAGTGAGCAGGCGATCAGCATGATTCCAACAGTGCGCATTAACATCCCCAACTAACCGACTGAAAATAAAAGCGATTCTGCCGAGGATTTTGTTACACAGGGGCCATTAAAGTGCCTTATCACCACTGATAGGTGGCACTCGCTTGTACCGTGCGCTGTGAGCCATACCAGCACCACGAGTAGGAATAGCACGATGCGACGTACTCTTTATTCGCCAGGTTGGTGGCGTTGAGGGCCAGGCGCAGGTTGTCCTTGAGGCTGGTGATGTTCGGGATGTCGTAGTGCACCGCCGCGTCGAACAAGGTGTAGCCCGGCACTTTCAGGGTGTTGGCCGTGTCGCCCCAGGACGAGCCGACATAACGCGCACCGGCGCCGGCACCGAAGCCCTTGAGGTGGCCATCATGGAAGGTGTAGTCCGCCCAGGCCGATGCCGTGTGGCGAGGCACCGCGTAGGTGGTGGTGCCTTCGGCGGCGATGGCCGGGCCTACGCCGATGTCGCTGATGGGCGCATAGCGCACAGTGCTGTTGGACTTGCTGATACGGTTGTCCAGGTAAGCGTAAGCCGCGGTGATATCCAGGTTGTCATTGAGGCTGGCCTTGCCTTCCAGTTCAAAGCCTCGGGATTGCACTTCGCCGTCCTGGCTCTGGCAGCGGCCGGTGCCGCACAGGTGGGTGGGGTCTGGATCGGTGGTCAGTACATTGCTCTGGCGCAGATCGAAAATCGCCGCGGTGATAAAGCTGTTGCTGCCCGGCGGCTGGTACTTGATGCCGATTTCATACTGCTTGCCTTCGGTCGGCTTGAACACCGAGCCACCGTAGCCAGTACCCGACTGCGGGTTGAACGACTCCGAGTAACTGGCATACGGCGCCAGGCCATTATCAAACAGATAGACCAGGCCGATGCGGCCGGTGAAGGCCTTGCTGTCCAGGGAGGACTTGCTCTTGGCGCCGGTGCTGATCGTCTGGGTGCTGTTATCGGTGCTGGCCCAGTCATAACGCCCGCCCAGCAGCAGCACCCACTTGTCCCACTTCATCTGTTCTTGCAGGTACACCCCGGTCTGTTCGCTGCGCGACGTGCCGTCGGTGGTGTACGCCGGCACCGGCACCGCCGCACCGTACACCGGGTTGAAAATATCCAGGGTCGGCCCGGCGGTGTAGACGCCGGAACCGGACTTGGTGTCGGTGCTGGTGTTCTGGTAGTCGAGGCCCATCAACAAGGTGTGCTGCAACGGGCCGGTATCAAACTTGGCCTGCACCTGGTTGTCGAGGGCGTAGGCGTCCATGTTCACATCGCTGGCGATGGTCGAACGGCGGATGGTGCGATAGTCCGTCATCAGGTAGTTGCTGTAGAGGCTGCGGTACTGGCCTTCGCTGCGCAGGTAACGCGCGTTCTGGCGCACGGTCCACACGTCGTTGAAGCGGTGTTCGAAGGCGTAACCGATGGAGTAGTACTCGCGGTCACTTTTCTCGAAGTTCTTCTCGCCGTCATAGAAGCCCACATCGATATCGTGCCCGGTCGGGCTGTGCAGCACCGAACCCCACGCCGGCACCGAACCGTAGGACGCGCCCTTGGGGTCCTTCTGGAAGTGCCCGAGCAAGGTCAGCGACGTGTCGTCATCCGGGCGCCAGGTGAAGGCGCTGGACAACGCCTGACGGCGGGTTTCGGTGTGATCCACCTGCCCGTTTGCGTCGTCGAAAAGCCCGGCCACGCGGTAGGAATACACGCCCTGGTCATCCATCGGGCCGCTCAGGTCAAAGGTCGTGCGCTTCTTGTCGAAGGTGCCGTACTCCACGCCCACCTCATGAAACGGTGTGTCCAACGGGCGCTTGCTGACCATGTTGATCACGCCGCTGGGCGTGCCCTGCCCGTACAGCACCGAGGCCGGGCCACGCAGGACTTCGACGCGTTCCAGGTCAAAGGCATCTTTTTGCGGCAACGCGTCGCGGCTCGATGGCATGCGCAGGCCATCGAGGTAAGTGGCGGGCGAAAAACCGCGGATGGTCAACTGATCGAGACGCGAGGCGGTGGCGCCACGGGTTTCCGGGACCACGGCCGCGCTGTAGCGCAGGATCTGGTTGAGGCTCTCGGCGTTCTGCGCGCGCATCTGGTCTTTGGTGACGATGGAGATCGACTGCGGGGTCTCAATGATCGGCGTGTCGGTCTTGGTGCCCGACAGGCTGCGGGTGGCCACGTAACCGGCCACGGGTCCGGTCGGGCTTTCGCTCTGGTAGGCGCCGCTGATGGTGGTGGCCTGCAACTCCATTGCCGCGCCGTTATCCGGGATGGCTTCGAGGCGATAGCGGTCGGCGGAGAGCTTCAGCGCTTGCAGGCCGCTGCCGGCGAGCAACTGGGTCAATGCCACATCGGTGGCGTACTGCCCGCTCAAGCCGGCGCTGTGTTTGCCACGGGTCAGGCCGGCATCGAACGCCAGCACCAGGCCAGCCTGCTCGGCAAGGCTATTGAGGGCCCGGCTCAAATCGCCAGCGGGAATCGAGAAACCGCGCACGGTATTGGCGCTCTCGGCGGCGCAAACGGACGGGGTATTCAGCAACGGCACAGCAGCAAAAGCCATCGCCACTGACAGGGCCAGTGGGTGCAAGGGACGGGCAAGCGACATGGGAAGTCCTGGGTAATAGAGGTTCTATTAACCATGACGGGCAGCTCGGAAGATCGGGCAAGGATGAGAGCGATTTTTATTTGCGCAGGTGTATTTTCAACCCCACGCCACTACCAACAACCCCACCCCCAACACCAAACACAACGGCGAATAAAAATACGTATCCAGCCGAGCAAACCGCGACCCACCGACCTTCTTGAAAAAGCCCACCAGCTCCGAATCGCCAATCGCCCGGGCAAACATCACCAGGGCAATCGCGCTGATCCCCCACTGCAACGCGCCATGGGACACTGCCGAGAAGTACAACCCCGCACGCAGACACACGAGCAATGCAATCGCCACCAAGCCCATCGCCACCAGCAACGTCCCCAGCGCCGAAGGCTTGAACGCCGGCCTTGGCCCACGGGCAAATTCGCCGGGCAATTGGGGGATGGCGGCGAGGCTGCCGAGCTTGCCACCGGCAGCCCAGTAAAGGTGGACCATGCTGATGCAGGTAAACACTCCGACGATCCATCGCGCAATGACAAAGCTCATGGCTGGCTCTCCCTGGAAAAGTCCGAAAGAGGATAGTCGCCTTGAGTTTTTTTGCAGGCATTTCGTCGGCGGCTGATGGTAAAGTGCCGCCCCATGAAATTCGCCCGCACCGACCGCTCGCTCATTGCCTGGATGCTCTACTGCTGCGTCCTGTTCAATGTGTTCGCCTGCAGCATCGGTCACGGGCAGATGGTCGGCATGCAGCTCAACGGCATCGGCGGCCAGTTCTGTACGGTGGACCCGCGCACCCAGGCGCCTGCGCCCGCCAATTCCACCGATGAGAGCCTGCCGACCCTGGCCAAGGCCTTCGGTTGCCCGCTGTGTTCCAGCGCCGGCATGGGCCCGGCCCTCAGTTCCAGCCTGAATGTGGCGGTAGTGCCACAACCCCATGCGCCACCGCCTGCGGTGGTGCTGGCCGCTGACATCCCCGCCCGCTTCACCTGGCCCACGGCTCATCCGCGCGCGCCACCTGCTGTCGCCTGATCCCTTCGCTGTCTGATCTGCACTGAGCACTGCATCCCCACGGGATTGCGGGTGGCTGTGCGTTGTTTTCAAGCCAAGTTTTTCAGGATTCAACCATGAAACATCTACCCCTGTTGGCGGGCCTGTTCGGCTGCCTGCCTGTCTGCGCCTGGGCCTTAGAGCTGGCGCCCACCACCATCGATGGCGAGCAAAGCGCCGAACCCGGCCTGGCGCTGGATCAATCCAGCGGCATGGCCTCACGGCTTGGGCTGAGCGTGCGGGAAACCCCGGCGTCGGTGGCCATCGCCAACCGCAACGATATCGAGCGCCACGGCGCCAAGACCTTCCGCGATGCAGCCAACACCCTGCCCGGCGTCAATGCCAGCGCGCCGCCGGGGTTTGGCGGATTCGTGTCTTATCGTGGCTTTACCAGCAGCCAGATCACCCAGATGTTCAACGGCATCAACGTCGCGACCGGCCTGGCGCGCCCGGTGGATGCGTGGATCTACGATCGCGTGGAACTGGTGGGCGGCCCCTCCTCCCTGATCAACGGTGCCGGCTCCGTGGGCGGCTCGCTCAACTACGTGACCAAGCTCGCCGGCCGCGAAGAACAAGCTGCGCAAGGCCAGCTCAGCTATGGCAGCTACGACACCACCGGCATCGCCCTCGGCCTCAACCACGCCCTCACCGAACCGGGCGCCGCGGTGCAGCACTACGCACGCCTGGATCTGAGCCGCAACAGCAACCACAGCTATATCGAGCGCGACCAACGCGAGGCCTGGAGCCTGGCGTTTTCCCTGCTCAGCGACCTCACGCCAGACCTGTCCCACACCCTGGCCCTGGAATACCAGGATGAACATGAGGACAGTCCTTACTGGGGCACCCCGGTGCTCAATCCCAAGGCCGGCGAGTTGAAGATCGACCGGCACAACCGCTTCAACAACTACAACGTCGCCGATGGCCGTTATGAGCAGCGCACCCTGTGGGCGCGGTCGATCATCGACTACCGGATCAACGACAGCACCACGTTGAAAAACACCCTCTATCACCTCGACAGCCAGCGCGACTACCGCAACCTGGAGACCTACCAGTACAACGCCGACAACAGCGCCGTAAACCGCTCGACCGCGTATCAGGTGCGCCATCAGGGCGAGCAGAATGGCAACCAGTTTGAGCTGCGCCACGACGCCAGCATCTTTGGCCTGGCGACCACCTGGTCCGGCGGCTTCGAATACAAAATCAACAGCACCACCAGCAGCCCACTGCGTGCTGCGGGGAACAGTGCGGTTGACCCCAACCACTTCGACCCGGGGCATTTCTATGCCATCCCGGGCACCCGACCTGGCTTTATCAAGGACAAGACCAACGAAGTCACCACCCGGGCCCTGTTCGTGGAAAACCGCCTGGGCCTCACCGACAAACTGTCGCTGCTGACCGGCCTGCGTTATGACGCCATCGACCTGGATGTCACCAACCACAGCACCGTGACCGCCACCAACCCGCGACACTTCAAACGCAGGTGGGAGCCGTTGACCGGGCGCGTCGGCCTGACCTACCAGTTCATCCCGTCGGCGAATGTCTATGTGCAATACAGCACCGCCGCCGAGCAGCCGACCACCACGACCCAGGTGTTCGATGTATCTACCGGCAAGCAGTGGGAAGTGGGCAGCAAGTTCGATTACCTGGACGGCCGTGGCTCGGCCACCGTTGCCGCCTACCGGATCGAGCGCAAGGACTTTGCCGTCACAGACCCACTGGACCCGACCAGCAGCATTCCCGTCGGCGCACAGACCTCCCGAGGTATCGAGTTGGCCAGCTCACTGCGCATCACCCCACGGTTGCTGGCCGAAGGCAACTTCGCCTGGGTGGACGCCGAATACGACGAGTTCAACGAGAAGCTCACCAGCGGCGCCGTGGTATCGCGCAAGGGCAACACCCCGACCAACGTGCCCAAACGCGTGGGCAACCTGTGGCTGACGTATGACTTTAGCGAGGACTGGCAAGGCGGCGTGGATGCGCGCTATGTGGCGCAGGTGTATGCGGACAATGCCAACACCCTGACCGTGCCGGCGTACACGTTGTTCGGCACGTTCCTGCGCTACCAGGTGGATCAACACACCTCGGTGACGGGTCGCGTGCGCAACCTGACGAATGAGGTGTATGCCGAGTTTGCGCATGTGTCGCCGGCTTACTACCTGGGATCGCCGAGAACGTTCGAACTGGCCGTACAAACCAAGTTCTAGACCTGATGTGGGAGCTGGCTTGCCTGCGATGCAGACAACTCGGTACATCAGGCACACCCAGTTGATGCCATCGCAGGCAAGCCAGCTCCCACAGGAGACCGCGCACGCTTCATTGATCAGGTCGGCTGTCAGGCCGCCTCGCTTTGTTTTTGATTTTGATCTTAGGCGCCCCGTTAAACACGCTGGCCGGAATCCGATATGGATTACGGGCACACCGAGCCTAGGCGAGGTGCCGAGTGTTGGGGCATGTACGGAACAACCACATGGGTTACAAAAAAGTGCATTCACATAGGTGACACTTTGATTGAAACATAGCCGTTCTTAGCATCTCTGGCATCGACACGGCCGAGTACTACCGGGCCGAAGATGACCGA
>NZ_JAFLWU010000030.1:0-62436 GCF_017316265.1 Pseudomonas sp. Marseille-Q1929 | reverse complement strand
ACGGCGTTGAGTTTGAACTCGCTGGAATAGGACTTTCGCATCATCTGCACACCTCAGGTTTGGGCGCCATCATAGCGCCCTATTGATGTGTCCAAATTCATTAGGCCAGTTCAGCTTGCCTGCGATGAACGATAACGCGGTCACCCTGCCTACAGCTGAAACCGCCCCCCACCCTGCCCCAGCGCCGTCGCCAACGCATCAAACCCCGCCAACAACAGCTGATCATCCCCCGATGTATTGCACACACTCGCCCGAATAAACTGCGGCACCGCCGTCTGCCCTACGGCAAACGCCTCGGCCGTGGCGATCAGGTAATTATTCTGCTTAAGCTCCGCCTCGATTTCCGACGCGCGCCAGGGTTCCGGGACTTCGATCCAGAAGTGCGGGCTGTTGAGGTGCGTGCGGTACTCAAGCCCGGCCAACAAGCCCTCGACCAGGTTTTTGCGGCGGCTAATCTCGTGGATCTGCTGACGCAACAGGTACTCCGCAGTGCCGTTTTCGATCCACTGCGTCGCCAGTTCCAGCGTGACCGGCGTCGCCATCCAGCAGGTTGAGCGCAGCGCCGCCGAAATACGGCTGACCAGCGCCGGCGGCGCATGCACATACCCCACCCGCAGCCCCGCAGACACCGCCTTGCTCAGGCTGCTGATCAAGATCGTACGTTCGGGCGCGAAATAGCTGAGGGGCGGCGGGCGATCTTCCACCAAGACGCCGTGGGCCTCGTCTTCGAGAATCAGCAGGTTGTGTTCCCGACAAACCCTGGCCAATGCTTCCCGGCGCGAAATCGACAGGACCGCCGTCGTCGGGTTCTGAATGGTCGGCGTGCAATACAACGCCGAAACCCGGTGGTTACGACAGACTTCATCCAAGGCCCCCGGCAGCACGCCCTCCTCGTCCATCTCCAGGCCGATCAAGCGCACGCCAAGCATGCGGGCTGCGGTGATCAACCCCGGGTACGTCAATTGTTCGGTGACCACCGTATCGCCAGCGCGCAGCAACGCCATCATTGCGCAAAGCAAACCATGCTGGCCGCCGTTGACGCAGATGACCTGCTCGGGAATCGGATGAAAGTCACGCTGCACCAGCCACTGCGCGCCGGCCTCGCGGTAACGCGGCAGGCCGGCATCCGGCGTGTACGCGCTGATGTCCTGGAGGAACTTGGCGCTGGTCGCCAAGGTTTGCAGGCTCTGGGCGAGGAAAGTCGTCTCCTGCCCGGGGATATGCATATTGCGGCTCATGTCGAAGTATTGGCGCGGCTCTTCGCTGAAGTTGCGAAAGCCTTCATCACGCTGGCGTTCCATCCCACGCTTGCGAACGAAAGTGCCGTCACCCACCCGTGCCACGACCAACCCCAGGCGTTCCAGTTCGCCGTAGGCCCGGCTGATGGTGCCGATGGTCACCCCAAGATTGTCGGAAAGCACCCGATGGGGCGGTAGCTTTCGTCCTGGTTCAATCAGCCCTTCAAGGATGCCCCGTTCCATGACATCGGACAGGCGCTTGTACTTCACGCCCTGCCCGCTGGACAACCCTTCACGCATAATTGACACCATGTCAATATTTGTTTTGACAGCCATCTTTCGCCCTAATAGTGTGCTTTTACGGGTTCAATCGCCGAATTTAATCACTCATTACAAGTTCAATATAGAGTTCAATTCCGGCTCAGGGAAGCAATAAACGATGCCAATGTCCGCCGTTCTCGAAAACGCTGAAAAAACCAAATCCCAGAAACAGTGGTTGGCCGGCCTGGTCACCAGCCTGATGTTTCTCATCGTGTGCCTGAGCTGGGGCACCACCTGGCTGGGGATCAAGATCGCCGTGGAGAGCGTGCCACCACTGACGTCCGCGGGCCTGCGCTTCCTGATCGCCTTCCCGCTGTTCCTGTGTTTTGCCATGGTGCGCCGCGAACCGATCCTGTTCCCCCGGGAAAGCCGCTGGTTCTTTGTGTTCGTGACCCTTTCCTACTTCAGCGTTCCCTATTACCTGCTCAACTACGGCGAGATGCATGTGTCGTCCGGCCTGACCGCCCTGCTGTTCAGCTGCATGCCGGTGTTCATCCTGATTTTCTCCGCGCTGTTCCTGCGCGAGCGCATCTACTTCTCCCAGGTGGTCGGCATCGGTATCGGTTTCGGCAGCCTCTACATGATCATCAAGAGCCAGGGACTGCACCTGGACCACGCCGAGTTCTTCGGGGTGCTGGCGATTCTGACCGCCGCGATCATGCATGCCTTGTGCTACGTCATTACCAAGCAAAAAGGCAGCGCCATCAGCGTGATCACCTACAACACCCTGCCCATCGGCATTGCCGGGCTGATGCTGTTCGTGGCCGGGCTGTGGTTTGAAACCCCCAGCTTCGACAGCATCACCCTGCGCTCCTGGAGTGCGCTGTTCTACCTCGGCCTGGTCGCCTCGGTCGGCGGCTTTATCGTGTACTTCATGCTGCTCAAGCGCCTGAGCCCGATCATCCTGTCGTTCGTATTCATCATCTTCCCGGTGTTCGCGGTGATCATCGGCGCCTGGTACGAAGGCGTGGCAATTTCCCGCGACCTGATGCTGTATTCGGCCATCCTGCTGGCCGGTTTTGCGATCACCAAGTTGCCGGTTGAAAAACTCCTGGCCAAGAAAAAATGACTTTCAACAGACGCGAGAGAAACATGGACGTCCTCCGCCCAAAAGCCCTGGAACAGATCTACGCCCACGCCAGCCGCAGCTATCCCGAGGAATGCTGTGGTTTCGTCTTCGCCGACGGCAGTGTGCACCTGGGCAGCAATATCCAGAACGAGCTGCACCGCAAGAACCCCGAGATCTACCCGCGCACCGCCGCCAACGGCTACACCTTCTCGGTGGCCGACACCCTGCTACTGAACAAGGCGTTTCGCAGCGACAACCCGGTGGTGGTGATCTACCACTCCCACCCCGACGTCGGCGCCTACTTCAGTGACGAAGACCAGGACAAAGCGCTGTTCATGGGCGAACCGATCTTCCCCGTGAGCTACCTGGTGGTCGATGTTCGCCAGGGCCAGGCCCTGTGTTCAAAGCTGTTTGCCTGGGATGGCAAGCATTTCGCCCTTAACCCTTTCAACGACCTGCACACGGAGTTGTCCATGAACGCTGTCTCTTTCCCCGACATTCTGGTTCGCGTGGCCAAGCTGCCAGAATCGACCCTTGAGGGCACCGGATCGACATTGCGCGAAGTCATTGAAAACCTCTGCAACAGCCACCCGCAATTGCGCCCGCATCTGTTCCACGAAAAGAACAACCAGCTCAAGGAACACTTCCTGTTTACTGCCGAGGAAGAGCTGATCGGCGCCGACGATCCACTCCCTGGGAAAGCCCGGATCGAAGTGTTGCTCGCCACGTCCGGCGGCATGGATGTCGAGACGTTGAGCAATGAAGAAGTGCAACGCTACGTGCGCCATATCACCCTGCCGGGCGTCGGCCGCGAAGGCCAGTTGAACCTGAAGAAAGCCAAGGTGCTGATCATCGGCACTGGTGGCCTGGGCTCGCCCATCAGCCTCTACCTGGCGGCAGCCGGCATCGGCACCCTGGGCCTGGTGGATTTCGACGTGGTGGAAAGCAGCAACCTGCAACGCCAGATCGTCCACGGCAACAGCACATTGGGCATGCCCAAGGTCGAATCCGCCAAGCAGCGCCTGCAAGACCTCAACCGCCATATCCAGATCAACGCCCACGACACCGCCCTGAATGCCGACAACGCCCTGGAGCTGGTGGGCGCCTACGACCTGGTGATCGACGGCACCGACAATTTCGACACCCGCTACCGGGTCAACGAAGCCTGCGTCCAGCTGGGCAAACCCTTGGTGTACGGCGCCATCTACCGTTTCGACGGGCAGATCAGCGTGCTCAACTATAAAGGCGGGCCGTGCTACCGCTGCCTGTTTCCCCAGGCGCCGCCCGCTGAACTGGCGCCCAATTGCAGCGCCGGCGGGGTCATCGGCGTGCTGCCTGGCGTGGTCGGGATGATCCAGGCCACCGAGGCGATCAAGTTGCTGATCGGCATCGGCGAACCCTTGTCCGGCCGCCTGATGCGCTTCGATGCGCTGGCGATGAAATTCAGCGAGATCCGCTTCAAGCGCCGCGCCGACTGCCCGTGCTGCTCGGACCTGCGCCACAGCGCAACCCAGGCACCGGCGGTCTGTGCCGACGCCGTGCCCGGCACGCCATCGCTGGCCGCAGAGCGCTACATCAAGCCACGCGTGCTCAAGCAACTGCTCGAGCACCCGCGCAGCGCCGACGTACTGCTGGACGTGCGCGACGCCAGCGAGCTGGAAGTGTGCAAATTGCCAGGCGTGGTGCACATCCCCCTCGCCGAGCTGGACGGGCAACTCGACAGCCTCAGCCGTGACAACACCCACTACCTGATCTGTTATGCCGGCACCCGCGCCGAGCAAGCGGCCACCACCCTGCTGGCGGCCGGCTTCGCCAACACCAAAGTGTTGCAGGGCGGCATGAAGCATTGGGTGCGCGACGTCGAACCCGACATGCCTTTGTATTGAGCCGGGGGGGCTGACTGATGCTGCATAACTCCATTCTCGACGTCATCGGCCATACGCCGATTGTGCGCCTGGCGCAGTTTTCCGAAGACCTCGGCATCGAGGTCTACGCCAAGCTCGAATCCCTCAACCCCGGCGGCAGCCACAAGGCGCGCATCGCCCTGGGCATGATCCTCGATGCCGAGCGCCGTGGCGTGCTGATCCGTGACGCCGGGCAAACCATCATCGAGCCCAGCGGCGGCAACACCGGCATTGGCCTGGTGATGGCGGGCAACGTGCTGGGCTACAAAGTGGTGCTGGTGATCCCCGACAACTACAGCCCCGAAAAGCAGAAGCTGCTGCGCCTCTACGGCGCCAAGGTAGTGCTGTCGGACAGCCGCCTGGGCAACAATTCCCACGGCGAAAAGTGCCTGGAACTGCAACTGGAAAACCCCAGCTACGTGATGCTCAACCAGCAACGCAATGGCGCCAACCCGCAAACCCACCGCGACACCACCGCACCCGAAATCCTGCGCGCCTTTGGTGAGCGGCGCGTGGACTACTTCGTCAGCGGCATCGGCACCGGTGGCCACATCACCGGCATCGGCGAAACCCTCAAGGCCGCCTGGCCGGAGCTGCGCGTCATGGGCGTGGAGCCGGAAGAGTGCGACCTGCTGAAAAACCAGCACGCGCCGCACCATATCCAGGGCCTGTCGATCGGCCTGATCCCCAGCATCCTCAACCTGGATGTGCTGGACGGCATGCTCAAGGTGTCGCGCCAGGAGTGCATCGACATGATGAAACGCATCATGCGCACGGATGCCATCAGCCTGGGCCTGTCCTCGGCCGCCAACATGGTGGCCATTGCCAAGCTCGCCCCGGAGTTGCCCACCGAAACAGTGGTACTGACCATGGTCTACGACAATGCCGACAGCTACCTGCCCAGTTTCGAATAAGCGGTTTCCCAACCATCCAGAATGCGGGGGTGCCTCCATGGGGGGCTTTATTGACATGCAACAGCTGCACGATGAGCTGCTCACGCACCTCATCAAAACCCTGACGCCGACGCAGATGAAGCAGCTGGAACCGCACCTGGCGCCATTGGTGCAGAACGCCGCCCAGGCCGTGGCCGAGGACTTGATCGCCTACGCCTACCGTGACCCGGCGTCGCGTGGCCGCGGTGAACTGATCCTGGAGTCCTACGCCTCGTTCAAGGCGGTGCTGTTCTACCGCCTGGCACACCTGGTGTGGAACTTCCCCGACCAGGTCAACGGTGTGTTCTCGCGCATTGCCCTCAAGCTCAGCAACCAGGGCAAGATCCTCTCCGGCGCCGAGATCCACCCGGCCGCGCGTATCGGCCGGCGCTTTGTGCTGGACCACGGCTACGGCACGGTGATCGGCGAAACCTGCGAGATCGGCAACGACTGCTACATCCTCTGCGGCGTGACCCTCGGTGCCCGTGGCATCGCCAACAACCCGGACGGCAAGCGCCACCCGCGCCTGGGCAACAATGTCGAAGTCGGCTCCGGCGCGCGCGTGCTGGGCTATGTGCTGATCGGCGACAACGTGTTTATCAGTCCGTCCTGCGTGATCACCCAAGACGTGCCGGCGGGCACCAAGGTCAAGGTGGTCAATCAGGTGCAATTGCAAAAAAACGACGAGTCCGAGCACAGCAATTACCTGGGCGCCTTCGCCCTCGACGAGCGTCTGCACGTGGTCGGCGAAATCAACGCCAACCACAAGGTCACGGTGCTGGACGCCGACTTTCACCCCTTGCAGGGCCTGATGCTGGAACCGACGGTGAAAGAGCGTCACCACCTGCAATTTCGCCTGCACCGCATTGAAGCCGATAGCCACCTGCCGCGCCTGCCACTGAACCTGAAGGTCTGCGGCCCGGAGTTTGAAATCACCCTGCTGTCCCCCCCTGGCTTGAGTGCAATGGTGCGTCACCTGTTGCAAACCAGCCCTTTGAACGTCGGAGGTTGAACATGTCCGTGCATACCATGGAAACCCTGGCGCTGTTCGACAGCGCGCCCTACCAGAACGCGTTCAGCGCACGGGTCATCGCCGTCAGCGAACACGGCATCGCCCTGGAGCACACGCTGTTCTACCCCACGGGCGGCGGACAGCCGGGCGACACCGGCCACTTCACCCTGGCCGATGGCACGCGGGTCGAGGTCGTCGGCACCGTGCGCGACCCGGTGCTGCGCTCGATCATCTGGCACCAGGTGGAACACTGCCCTGAACAACTGACCTCCGGCGTGCAGGTTGACGCCGGCCTCGATTGGGAACGGCGTTACCAGCACATGAAGATGCACACCTGCCTGCACCTGTTGTGCTCGATCATCGACGCCCCCGTGACCGGTTGCAGCATCAGCGCCGACAAAGGTCGCCTGGATTTCGACCTGCCGGAAATGACCCTCGACAAGGACAGCATCACCCGCGACCTCAATGCGCTGATCGCCCAGGCCCACACGGTGAAGGCCCTGTCGATGCCCGCCTCGGAGTATTCGACCCTGCTGCAAATCACCCGCACCCAGGCGGTGGCGCCGCCGGTGGTGCAAGGCTCGGTGCGCATCATCGAGATTGCCGGGGTGGATATCCAGCCGTGCGGCGGCACCCATGTGATCAACACCGAGGAAATCGGCCGGGTGTTCTGCGAAAAGATCGAGAAGAAGAGCAAGCACAACCGCCGCGTCATCCTGCGTTTTGAATAACCCTCAAGCGGCTGGGACGCCAATGCCCCAGCCGCTTTTCGTACAGCGAACTGACAGGAAATTTATCCGCTTGTAACATTCAGAAACGTATCATCCCACCAGCAGCCATCGTCCTGATGCGCGGCTACTTGAATCTCCGAGAAAGCGCGCCCGCCCATTCTCGGAGGGTCTTTCGTACAAAAGCTAAGCTCACCCCATCGCCGCCCCTGAACCTGAACGCAGCAGGAATGACTGCCTATGAATAAAGTGCTCCGTCACTACATACCAGCCTCCACCTTGCGCTTGCTGCCCAATCGCTGGGACCTGGTCGCCCTGCCGCTGGTGATCGGCTTTCTGCTGTTTTTTTCCATCACCGCACGGGAAACCTGGGCACCCATCGACACGTTGCAGAGCGAGGTCATCTCCCTCGACCCGGCCAACCTGCCGGAATATGCCATACGCACCACCCTGCGCATGCTCGCGGCGATGGTGGCGGCGCTGGTCTTCACCTTCCTCTACGGCACCCTGGCGGCAAAAAGCCGGCGCGCCGAAAAACTCCTGGTGCCGGTGCTCGACATCCTGCAATCGGTGCCGGTGCTCGGTTACATCTCGTTTACGGTAACCTTCTTCCTGCTGCTGTTTCCCGGCCGCGTGCTCGGCGCCGAGTTCGCGGCGATCTTTGCGATCTTCACCAGCCAGGCCTGGAACATGACGTTCAGCTTTTACCAGTCGCTGCGCATGCTGCCCCATGACCTGGTGGAAGTGTCCACCAACCTGCGGCTGTCGGGCTGGCAACGTTTCTGGAAGCTCGACGTGCCCTTCGCCATGCCCGGCCTGGTGTGGAACATGATGATGAGCATGTCCGGCGGCTGGTTTTTCGTGGTCGCTTCCGAAGCCATCACCGTCGGCGACAAGACCATCACCTTGCCCGGCGTGGGTTCGTACCTGGCCCTGGCCATCGCGCAGAAAGACCTGCATGCCGTGGGCTACGTGATCCTGGCGATGCTCGCGGTGATCCTGATCTACGACCAGTTCCTGTTCCGCCCGCTGGTGGCCTGGGCCGACAAATTCCGCATGGAAACCACCGCCGCCCAGGGCGCCGCGCCGCAATCCTGGGTGCTCAACCTGATCCAGCGCACGCGCATGGTCCAGCGCATCCTGCGCCCGATCACCCGCGCCATCAGCCGCATCGGCAACAAACGCTTCAGCCTCGGCGGCGGTGTGTTCAAGGCGTTGCCAAGCGAATCGCCGGCGGCATCCAAGGTGATCGATTGGGTGTGGGGTTCGTTGATTGCCGTGCTGACTGCCTACGCGCTGTACCACATCGTGATGTACGTCGGCACCGAAGTGACCTTTGCCGAGGTCGGCCATGTGTTCGTGCTCGGCTTGATCACCCTGCTGCGCGTGACGGGCTTGATCCTGATTGCCTCGCTGATCTGGGTGCCGCTGGGGGTGATGATCGGCCTGCGTCCGCGCTTGGCGCAAAAGATCCAGCCCGTGGCGCAGTTCCTCGCGGCCTTCCCGGCGAACCTGCTGTTCCCGGTGTTTGTCATCGTGATCCTGCACTACCACCTCAACCCGGACATCTGGCTCAGCCCACTGATCGTGCTCGGCACCCAGTGGTACATCCTGTTCAACGTGGTGGCCGGTGCCAGCGCGTTTCCCAATGACTACAAGGAAGCCGCCGCCAACTTTCGCATTCGCGGCTGGTTGTGGTGGCGCAAGGTGATGTTGCCGGGGATTTTCCCCTACTACGTAACCGGCGCAATTACCGCCTCGGGCGGCGCATGGAACGCCAGCATCGTCTCCGAGTACGTGTCCTGGGGCCAGGACAACGTGGTCGCCCACGGCCTCGGCGCCTACATCGCACAAACCACCGCTGCCGGCGATTTCCCGAAGATCGCCCTGGGCGTGGTGGTGATGTCGATCTTTGTGGTGGCCTTCAACCGCGCGGTCTGGCGCCCGATGTACGCCCTGGCGGAAAACAAACTGCGTCTGAATTGAGGGGATTCACCCAGATGACCACCACTACCGAACACAGCGCCGACACCCCGCAAATCTATTCGCTGAAAAACGTGAACCGGGTGTTCGGCAAAGGCAAAGAGGAGCTGCAAGTGCTCAGCGGCGTCGACCTGAGCCTGCACGAAGGCGAGATCGTCGGCATGCTCGGCCGCTCCGGCTCCGGCTCCGGCAAATCGACCCTGCTGCGCATCATTGCCGGGCTGATCCAGCCGTCGTCGGGCGAGGTGCACTACCACGGCGTGCCGCTGACCGGCCCGGCCGAGGGCGTGGCCATGGTGTTCCAGACCTTCGCCCTGTTCCCCTGGCTGACCGTGCTGGAAAACGTCGAAGCGGGCCTGCAAGCCTTGCAGGTCGAACGCAAGGAAACCCGCCGGCGCGCCCTGGCCGCCATCGACCTGATCGGCCTGGACGGTTTTGAAAACGCCTACCCCCGCGAGCTGTCCGGCGGCATGCGCCAGCGTGTCGGGTTTGCCCGTGGCCTGGTGGTCAACCCGACCCTGCTGCTGATGGACGAACCCTTCTCCGCCCTCGACGTGCTCACCGCCGAAACCCTGCGCACCGACTTGCTGGACCTGTGGAGCGGCAAGCAGTTACCGATCAAATCGATCCTGATCGTGACCCACAACATCGAAGAAGCGGTGCTGATGTGCGACCGCATCCTGGTGCTGTCTTCCAACCCCGGCCGTGTGGTCGCGGAGATCAAGGTGCCGTTTGCCCACCCACGCAACCGCCTGGACCCGACCTTCCGGCAAATGGTCGATGACATCTACGCGTTGATGACCGACCGGCGCAGCGCCGATGCCAGCGCCGGCAAGCCCGAGTTGAAAATGAGCAGCCTGCTGCCGGAAGTCTCCACCAACCTGATGGCCGGCCTGATCGAAACCCTCGCCGCCGAGCCCTACAACGGCCACGCCGGTTTGCCTACCGTGGCCGAGCGGCGCCTGCTGGAAGTCGACGACCTGTTCCCCGTGGCCGAAATGCTGGAGCATCTGGGCTTCGCCGAACTCAAGGGCGCCGATATCACCCTCACCGACGCCGGCAGGTTGTTTGCCGACTATGGCACCCAGGAGCGCAAGACCTTGTTCGCCGAGCACCTGATCCAGCACGTACCGTTGGCCGCGCGCATTCACCAGGTGCTGCTCGAACGCAGCGGGCACCGCGCGCCACGGGTGCGTTTCGAGCAGGAGCTGGAAGACTCGATGACCGAAGCCTTCGTCGAAAAAACCCTGGAAAGCGTGGTGGCCTGGGGGCGGTATGCAGAGATTTTTTCGTATGACGACCATACCGAAACGTTCAGCCTGGAAGACGTTGAAGGCAGCATGTAAGCCCAACACCTTGAATGAACCCGGCCAAACGAAAGGTGTTGGGCTGTTTGGTTAAGAACTGAGACCCGCGACAAATTGGTCAACTCTGTCCCGCATCATGCTGTCTTCAACGCGCGTGAAACCGTCATTCATCACACTCAAGCGTGTGCGTGACGGCGGGCTGATTGGCTCAGAACCGAGACCCGCGACAAATTGGTCAACTTTGTCCCGCATCATGCTGTCTTCAACGCGCGTGAAACCGTCGTTCAACACACTCAAGCGTGTGCGTGGCGGCGGGGTGATTGGCTCAGAACCGAGATCGATGACGAATGGGTCAGCTGTGTCCCGCATCACGCTGCCTTCAAGGGGCCTTGCGCTCTCATTCAATCGAGTGAGATGGGGAGGTTGCGCAGGGTTTACCAAGTGTGCATGGGCTGCAAACGGCCCGCGCTGTTGCATTGTGATCGACAGCGCTGAACCTGCCCCTGCTCCGGGCCTGGAGAAGGCTTGGGCGCTGTCTTCGTACCGGATGGGCGTGGGGAGAGGTGACATTTCAAAGCTGGCGCATTGAGGTGTGTACGCCAGGGTCGTTATATGAGTCATTGAAGTACCTTTCGGATTCGTGGGTTTATTCGGGGAGTACTTGCAAGGCGACCTGTAACAACGGGCCGCCTGACTACCTGATTGGCATTTATCCGAAAACGGTTCCACATCTGTAGGAAGCGCGAGCAGCCAGGTTTTTCGATTTCACACCTGGCCGCTGCACAGCGCGCTCAAATCACCCATAGATCCACAAAGCGGTTCACCGGCGTGGCCTCAAGCTTCGCCTGGTCCTTGCACAACGCAAAAATCTCCCCGCTGCGCTGCGCGGTAAATCGCGTGGCCAAGTTGGCCTTGAACTTGTCTTCCAGCAACGGAATACCCTCCACCCGACGGCGCCGATGGCCAATCGGGTACTCCACCGCCACCTGCTCGGTGCTGGAGCCATCCTTGAAAAATACCTGCACCGCATTGGCGATCGAGCGCTTGTCCGCCTCCAGGTATTCGCGGCTGTAGCGCGGGTCTTCAACGATGACCATCTTGTCCCGCAGCTCATCGATGATCGGATGGGCGGCGTGGAATTCATCCTCGTACTGCTCGGCCACCAAATTGCCGAACGCCAGCGGCACGGCGGTCATGTATTGCAGGCAGTGGTCGCGGTCAGCGGCGTTGGCCAGTTGGCCGACCTTGGAAATGATGCGAATCGCCGATTCATGGGTGGTGATCACGATGCGCTCGATTTCGTGCAGGCGATCCTTGACCAACGGGTGCAAGGTCACGGCGGCTTCGCAGGCGGTTTGCGCGTGGAATTCGGCGGGAAAGCTGATCTTGAACAGCACGTTTTCCATCACATAGGTGCCGTAGGGCTGGGGCAGGCTGAAGGCGCGCGCGCCCTCGGGCTTGAGGGCCAGGTCCTTGTTGGTGTGGCTGAACAGCACGTCGTAGAAACCCCATTGCGGCGCGCTCAAGACGCCGGGGATGCCCATCTCGCCACGCAAGGCGATGTCGGCCAGGCGCACGCCACGACTCGATGCATCCCCCGCCGCCCACGATTTGCGCGAGCCGGCATTCGGCGCATGGCGGTAAGTGCGCAGCGCCTGGCCATCGACAAAGGCATGGGACAAGGCCGCCAGCAGTTGCTCGCGGTTGGCGCCCATCAGCTTGGCGGTCACGGCGGTGGAGGCGACTTTCACCAGCAACACATGGTCGAGGCCGACACGGTTGAAGGCGTTTTCCAGGGCAATCACACCCTGGATCTCGTGGGCCATGATCATCGCCTCCAGCACTGCGCGCACGGTCAGCGGCGCGTCGCCATTGGCCACGCGTTTTTGCGAGAGGTGATCGGCCACGGCGAGGATGCCGCCGAGGTTATCCGAAGGGTGGCCCCACTCGGCGGCGAGCCAGGTGTCGTTGTAGTCGAGCCAGCGCACGATGCAGCCGATGTCCCACGCGGCCTTGACCGGATCGAGCCGGAATGAAGTGCCCGGCACGCGTGCGCCAAACGGTACCACCGTGCCTTCGACAATCGGCCCCAGGTGCTTGGTGCATTCGGGAAAACGCAGGGCCAGCAGGCCGCAACCCAGGGTGTCCATCAGGCAGTTGCGGGCGGTGTCCAGTGCGGCCGGGGAATCGATCCGGTAGTTGAGGACGTAGTCGGCGATGTCCTGCAAGACCTGGTCGTAGTCGGGGCGGTTGTTCTGGTCGACGTTGGCGCTCATGGCAGTACTCCAAGAATGGGTTGGGGTTAGTCCTCGGGCTCACGGTTAATCGGGTTTTGGCCGGTCTGGTTGCCAGCCTTGGAATAGAGATCCCCTGTGGGAGCGGGCTTGTGTGGGAGCGGGCTTGCTCGCGAAAGCGGTGTTTCAGTCGACACATATTTCACTGACCCAACGCCTTCGCGAGCAAGCCCGCTCCCACACAAGCCCGCTCCCACATTGGGTCGGTGCAAGTCGCTAAAAGGCATCACCGGGAATGCGCACAAAGCCCTCCATCAACACCCGCGCACTGCGGCTCATGATGGCCTTCTTCACCACCCACTCCCCGTTGACTTCACTGGCCTCGGCACCCACCCGCAACGTGCCGGACGGATGCCCGAAGCGCACCGCATTACGCTCCACACCCCCCGCAGCCAGGTTGACCAAGGTCCCGGAAATCGCCGCCGCCGTGCCGATCGCCACCGCCGCCGTGCCCATCATTGCGTGGTGCAGCTTGCCCATGGACAGCGCGCGCACCAGCAGATCCACATCAGCGGCCTTGATCGCCTTGCCGCTGGAGGCCACGTAGTCCGCAGGCTTGGCGACAAACGCGACTTTCGGCGTGTGCTGGCGCTGGGCGGCTTCGTCCAGGTGTTTGATCAGGCCCATGCGCAGCGCGCCGTAGGCGCGCACGGTTTCGAACATCGCCAGGGCCTTGGGGTCGCTGTTAATCGCGCCTTGCAACTCGGTGCCGGTGTAGCCGAGGTCTTCGGCGTTGATGAAGATGGTCGGAATGCCGGCGTTGATCAGCGTCGCCTTGAAGGTGCCGACGCCGGGTACTTCGAGGTCATCCACCAGATTGCCGGTGGGGAACATCGAACCACCGCCGCCCTCTTCTTCTGCGGCCGGGTCCATGAACTCCAACTGCACTTCAGCGGCCGGAAAGGTCACGCCGTCCAGCTCAAAGTCGCCGGTTTCCTGCACCGCGCCCTCGGTGATCGGCACGTGGGCGATGATGGTCTTGCCGATATTGGCCTGCCACACCCGCACCACGGCCACACCGTTGTGGGGCACGCGGGACGGGGCGACCAGCCCCGCGCTGACGGCAAACGAACCCACCGCTGCCGACAGGTTGCCGCAATTGCCACTCCAATCCACAAACGGTTTGTCGATGGACACCTGGCCGAACAGGTAGTCCACGTCATGATCGGCGCGGGTACTTTTGGCGAGGATTACCGTCTTGCTGGTGCTGGACGTGGCGCCGCCCATGCCGTCGATCTGCTTGTCGTAGGGGTCGGGGCTGCCGATCACCCGCAGCAGCAGGGCATCCCGCGCCGCCCCCGGCACCTGCGCCGCCACGGGCAGGTCGGTGAGGCTGAAAAACACGCCCTTGCTGGTGCCGCCACGCATATAGGTGGCGGGGATCTTGATTTGCGCTACGTGTGCCATGGTTACCCCTCAGGCCGTCGCCGCCGATTCCAGGAAGTCCTGGGCAAAACGTTGCAACACGCCGCCCGCCTCGTAGATCGACACTTCTTCGGCGGTGTCCAGGCGGCAGGTCACCGGCACTTCGACACGTTCGCCATTCTTGCGGTTGATCACCAGGGTCAGCGTCGCACGCGGGGTGCGCGCGCCGATCACGTCATAGGTTTCACTGCCGTCGATCTGCAAGGTGTTGCGGTCGGTGCCCGGCAGGAATTCCAGGGGCAACACGCCCATGCCCACCAGGTTGGTGCGGTGGATGCGCTCGAAACCTTCGGCGGCAATCGCTTCCACACCGGCCAGGCGTACGCCCTTGGCCGCCCAGTCGCGGGACGAGCCCTGGCCGTAGTCAGCGCCGGCGATGATGATCAGCGGTTGCTTGCGTTCCATATAGGTTTCGATGGCTTCCCACATCCGCGTGACCTGGCCTTCAGGCTCGATCCGCGCCAGGGAACCCTGCTTGACCTTGCCGTTTTCCATCACCATTTCGTTGAACAGCTTCGGGTTGGCAAAGGTGGCGCGCTGCGCGGTCAGGTGGTCGCCCCTGTGAGTCGCGTAGGAGTTGAAGTCGACTTCCGGCAAGCCCATTTTCGCCAGGTATTCGCCGGCGGCGCTGTCGAGCATGATCGCGTTGGACGGCGACAGATGGTCCGTGGTGATGTTGTCCGGCAGCACCGCCAGCGGGCGCATGCCCTTGAGCGGACGAGCCCCGGCCAGCGCGCCTTCCCAGTAGGGTGGGCGGCGGATATAGGTGCTTTGCGGACGCCAGTCGTACAGCGGCGCGACTTTCGGGCCCGTGTCTTCGTGGATCGCGAACATCGGAATGTAAACTGCGCGGAACTGCTCCGGCTTGACCGACGCCTTGACCACCGCGTCGATTTCTTCGTCGCTCGGCCAGATGTCTTGCAGGCGAATTTCCTTACCGTTGGCGTCGAGACCGAGCACGTCTTTTTCGATGTCGAAGCGGATGGTGCCGGCAATCGCGTACGCCACCACCAACGGCGGCGACGCGAGGAAGGCCTGCTTGGCGTACGGGTGAATGCGCCCGTCGAAGTTGCGGTTGCCCGACAGCACAGCGGTGGCGTACAGGTCGCGGTCGATGATCTCTTGCTGGATCACCGGATCGAGTGCGCCGGACATGCCGTTGCACGTGGTGCAGGCAAACGCCACCACGCCGAAACCGAGTTTCTCCAACTCATGGTCCAGGCCTGCGTCTTCGAGGTACATCGCCACAGTTTTCGAACCCGGCGCCAACGACGATTTGACCCACGGCTTGCGCGCCAGCCCCAGCTTGTTCGCATTGCGTGCCAACAGGCCGGCGGCAATCACGTTGCGCGGGTTGCTGGTGTTGGTGCAACTGGTGATGGCTGCGATGATCACCGCGCCGTCGGGCATTTGCCCCGGCACGTCGTCCCACTGGCCACTGATGCCTTTGGCTGCCAAATCGCTGGTGGCCACGCGGGCGTGGGGGTTGCTCGGGCCAGCCATGTTGCGCACGACGCTAGACAGGTCAAACGTGAGGCCGCGCTCGTATTGCGCGCCCTTGAGGTCATCGGCCCACAGGCCGGTGTGGCGGGCGTATTGCTCGACCAGGGTGACCTGTTCGTCTTCACGGCCGGTGAGTTTCAGGTAGGCGATGGTTTGCTGGTCGATATAGAACATCGCCGCCGTCGCGCCATATTCCGGTGCCATGTTGGAGATGGTTGCACGGTCGCCCAGGGTCAGCGCCGAGGCGCCTTCGCCGAAGAACTCCAGCCACGCGCCAACCACTTTCTGTTTACGCAGGAACTCGGTCAGCGCCAGCACCATGTCGGTGGCGGTGATGCCCGGTTGCAGCTTGCCCGTCAGTTCCACGCCGACGCTTTCCGGCAGGCGCATCCACGAGGCGCGGCCGAGCATCACGCTCTCGGCTTCAAGGCCGCCGACGCCGATGGCGATCACGCCCAGCGCATCCACATGCGGCGTGTGACTGTCGGTGCCGACGCAGGTATCCGGGAAGGCCACGCCGTCGCGCACCTGGATCACCGGGGACATTTTCTCCAGGTTGATCTGGTGCATGATGCCGTTGCCCGGCGGGATCACGTCGACGTTCTTGAAGGCCTTTTTGGTCCACTCGATAAAGTGGAAACGGTCTTCGTTGCGGCGGTCTTCGATGGCGCGGTTTTTCTCGAAGGCGTCCGGGTCGAAACCACCGGCTTCGACGGCCAGGGAGTGGTCGACAATCAGCTGGGTCGGCACCACCGGGTTGACCTGCGCCGGGTCGCCACCTTGCAGGGCGATGGCATCACGCAGGCCGGCGAGGTCGACCAGGGCGGTCTGGCCGAGGATGTCATGGCACACCACACGGGCCGGGAACCACGGGAAGTCGAGGTCGCGCTTGCGCTCGATCAACTGGCTCAGGGACGCATTGAGGGTCGCCGGGTCGCAACGGCGCACCAGGTTCTCGGCGAGTACACGGGAGGTGTACGGCAACGTGGCGTAGGCGCCGGGGGTGATGGCCTCGACCGCCGCACGGGCGTCGAAGAAATCCAGGCGGCTGCCGGGGAGCGGTTTGCGAAATTCAGTGTTCATCGTCAGGACTCGGTCACGGTAGGTTCACAGGGCGAACTGCCCACACCGGCCCAGCTCCCACAGAAAAGCACAGTGGCCGGTGTGCTCGGTTCATCCCACTCAGCGACGTTCGATTGCCACGAACTTGCGCTGCTCAACGCCGATGTACTCGGCGCTTGGACGGATGATGCGGTTGTTGGCGCGTTGCTCGAACACGTGTGCCGCCCAGCCGGTCAGGCGCGAACACACAAAGATCGGCGTGAACAGCTTGGTCGGGATGCCCATGAAGTGGTACGCCGAGGCATGGTAGAAGTCGGCGTTGGGGAACAGTTTCTTCTGTTCCCACATGGTCTTGTCAATGGCTTCGGAGACCGGGAACAGCACCTTGTCACCCACTTCGTCGGCAAGTTTTTTCGCCCAGCCCTTGATCACTTCGTTGCGCGGGTCGTTGTCTTTGTAGATCGCGTGGCCGAAGCCCATGATCTTGTCCTTGCGCGCCAGCATGCCGAGGGTGCCTTCGACGGCGTCTTCGGCCGAGCTGAAACGCTCGATCATTTCCATCGCCGCTTCGTTGGCGCCGCCATGCAGCGGGCCGCGCAGGGAGCCGATGGCGGCGGTGACGCAGGAGTACAAATCCGACAGGGTCGAGGCGCACACGCGGGCGGTGAAGGTCGAGGCGTTGAATTCATGCTCGGCGTAGAGGATCAGCGACACGTTCATCACCTTGACGTGCAACTCGCTCGGCTTTTTACCGTGCAGCAGGTGCAGGAAGTGCCCGCCGATGCTGGGCTCGTCGGTCACGCAGTCGATGCGCTGACCGTCGTGGCTGAAGCGGTACCAGTAGCACATGATCGCCGGGAACGCGGCGAGCAGGCGGTCGGTCACGTCGTGCTGGGCGCTGAAGTCTTTTTCCGGTTCGATGTTGCCGAGGAACGAGCAGCCGGTGCGCATCACGTCCATCGGGTGGGCGTCGGCGGGGATGCGTTCCAGCACTTCCTTCAGGGCCTGGGGCAGGTCGCGCAGCGTGCTCAGCTTGGCGCTGTAGGCAGCCAGTTCGGCCTTGCTCGGCAATTCGCCGTACAGCAGCAGGTAGGCGACTTCTTCGAACTGCGCATCGGCGGCCAGTTCGCGCACGTCGTAGCCGCGATAGGTCAAGCCGGCACCGGCCTGGCCCACGGTGGACAGTGCGGTCTGCCCGGCCACCTGGCCACGCAGGCCGGCCCCACTCAGTACTTTTGCTTCAGCCATGTCTGTTCTCCAATCTTGTATTTATAAGGAGGCGCGTTTGTTACTTCTTGGCAGCAAACAACGCGTCGAGCTTCTGCTCGAAGGTGTGGTAGTCGATGCGATCGTAAAGCTCCATGCGGGTTTGCATGGTGTCGATCACGTTCTGTTGGGTGCCGTCGCGGCGGATCGCGGTGTAGACGTTCTCGGCGGCCTTGTTCATCGCGCGGAACGCCGAGAGCGGGTACAGCACGATGGAAACATCGGCCGCTTTCAATTGTTCGGTGGTGTACAGCGGCGTGGCGCCGAACTCGGTGATGTTGGCCAGGATCGGCGCTTTCACCCGGGCAGCGAACAGCTTGTACATCTCCAGCTCGGTGATGGCTTCGGGGAAGACCATGTCGGCGCCGGCTTCGATGCAGGCGGCGGCGCGCTCAAGGGCAGACTCCAGGCCTTCGACAGCGAGGGCGTCGGTGCGTGCCATGATCACGAAGCTGTCATCGGTGCGCGCATCCACGGCGGCCTTGATGCGGTCGACCATTTCCTGCTGGGACACGATTTCCTTGTTCGGGCGATGGCCACAGCGCTTGGCGCCGACCTGGTCTTCGATATGGATCGCGGCCGCGCCAAACTTGATCATCGACTTGACGGTGCGCGCGACGTTGAACGCCGAGGAACCGAAGCCGGTGTCCACGTCCACCAGCAGCGGCAGGTCGCAGACGTCGGTGATGCGGCGCACGTCGGTGAGCACGTCATCCAGGCCGGTGATGCCCAGGTCCGGCACGCCGAGGGAGCCAGCAGCAACACCGCCACCCGACAGGTAGATCGCCTTGAAGCCCGCGCGCTTGGCCAGCAGCGCATGGTTGGCGTTGATCGCGCCCACCACCTGCAACGGGTGCTCACTGGCGACGGCGTCACGGAAACGCTGGCCTGGGGTGCTCTTATTATTGGAACTCATCATTCACCTCGTGATTGGGCTGCGCCGTCGGGGAAGTGACGGGCGATGTTGCGTTTGGATGCGCCGATGTGGCGACGCATCAACAGTTCGGCCAGTTCACCGTCGCGATCGGCAATCGCGTCCAGAATGCGGTGGTGCTCGGCAAAGGCCTGGCGTGGACGATTGGGGGTGGCGGAGAACTGGATGCGGTACATGCGCACCAGCTGATACAGCTCGCCGCAGAGCATTTGCGTGAGG
This sequence comes from Pseudomonas sp. Marseille-Q1929, assembly GCF_017316265.1. NCBI lineage: Bacteria > Pseudomonadati > Pseudomonadota > Gammaproteobacteria > Pseudomonadales > Pseudomonadaceae > Pseudomonas > Pseudomonas sp. Marseille-Q1929. The sequence continues at coordinate 43,239 of NZ_JAFLWU010000030.1, read as the reverse complement.
GTGCGGTTGCCGGCGCCCTGGATGATCCGGTAGTGAAAGTCGAAATCGCCTTCCTGCTGGTAATAGCCGACGCCGGCCTGGAACGCTTCGTCGCGTTCGTGGGTGTGCAGCACCTGGCGCAGCTCTTCGATCTCGGCGTCGGTCATGCGCTCGGCGGCCAGGCGGCAAGCCATGCCTTCGAGGGACTCGCGGATTTCATAGAGTTCGATCAGCTCGGCGTGGCTCAGCGACACCACCCGTGCGCCAACGTGCGGCACGCGCACCAGCAGGCGCTGGCCTTCCAGGCGGTGGATCGCCTCGCGCAGCGGGCCACGGCTGATGCCGTAGGTGCGCGCCAGTTCCGGCTCGGAGATCTTGCTGCCAGGGGCGATCTCGCCCTTGACGATGGCGGCCTGGATACGACGGAAGACGTTCTCGGACATGGTCTGGGACTCGTCCGTTGTCGCCACCGCGGCTTCCGCTTGATCCAGCATATTGTCGACACCTTTAAAAGCAATGTGGCAAAAACTAGCCAATCAGCCCTGGATAGTCAAAGAATAAATGCACATTGTCGACAATCGTCTAATAACCCCTTCTGCATTCCAACGGGGCATGGCCGCCTGCCAGCGCTGGCGCCAAAAAAGCATCATGTTAGAATGCCCGCCGCTTTTGCCTGACATCACCTGATGAAACGGCGCACGAGGGAGTTTGCGCAGTAATGCCAGTCGCCTTGAACTCAACATCGCACTGCACCGCCTCGGGATTTATGACACTCAAGCCCTTCCTTCTATTGATCAGCCTGCTGCTTGTACCGGGCCTTGGCGTTGCCGCCGAAAAAACCGTGTATGGCCTCAACGAATACGCCAAGCTGGCGGGCATCGACCTTGAAGTCGCTGCCAAACTCGACACCGGCGCCAAGACCGCCTCCCTCAGCGCCCGCGATATCAAGCGTTTCAAGCGCAACGGCGAATCCTGGGTGCGCTTCTACCTGGCCATCGACACCGCCCATTCCCACCCCATCGAATTGCCCCTGGCCCGCGTCAGCAAGATCAAGCGCCGCGCCGGTGACTACGATCCCGATGAAGGCAAGAACTACACCGCTCGTCCGGTGATTGCCCTCGATGTGTGCATGGGCACTGCTTTACGCAGCATCGAAGTGAACTTGACTGACCGCAGCACCTTCCAATACCCGCTACTGATCGGCTCCGAAGCGCTGAAACGCTTTGATGCGCTGGTCGACCCCAGTCTTAAATACGCAGCAGGCAAACCCGCCTGCGCCACCGACGCTCATACCGCCGAGTAAACCGAATGCGCTCTCTGACCCTGCACCTGAAAATCCTGATCACCATCCTGGTGGTACTGGGTATTTCGGTCACCGCCTACCAGATCTTTGTGCTGGGGATCCCCGTCACCGAGGACGCCACTGACGACTTGTGGAACATCGACGCCAAGGTCGAGTTCGTCGCCAACCCGAAAGACCCGGTGAAGATCCAGATGTTCGTGCCGCCGCTGAGCCGCGACTTTGTGAGCCTCAACGAGAGTTTTATCTCGAACAACTACGGGGTCAGCGTCAACCGCATCGATGGCAACCGCAAGGTCACCTGGTCGGCGCGCCGCGCCAAGGGCAACCAGACCCTGTATTACCGCCTGGTGCTGACCAAGCGTTACAGCGGCGAAAAGGTCAAGGTCAAAGGCCCGACTTTCCGCGACAGCATCGCCGTGGAAGGCCCGGAGAAAATCGCCGCCGAAGCCCTGCTGGCGCCGATCCGCCAGCACTCCGCCGACGTCGAGACCTTTATTACCGAAGCGATCAAGCGCACCAACAACCTCAACGACGACAACGTCAAGTTGCTGCTGGCGGGCGACCCGTCGACGCCGCACAAGGCCAAGATCGTCGAGTTGCTGCTGTCCATCGCCCACGTGCCGGTGGAAAAAGTCCACACCATCCGCCTCGTCGCCGACCAGCCGCAAACCCCGGAGCTGTGGCTGCGCAGCTTCAATGGCAATGACTGGCTGTACTTCAACCCGGAAACCGGCGAACAAGGCCTGCCCGCCGACCGCCTGCTGTGGTGGACCGGCGATGAAAACCTGATCACGGTGGATGGCGGCAAGAAAGCCATGGTGACCTTCAGCCTGAACAACAGCGAGATGAACGCGATTCGCCTGGCCAAGCTGACCGACGAGAACACCGACGCCAACTTCCTCGAATACTCGCTGTACGGCCTGCCGCTGCAAACCCAGCAGACCTTCATGATCATGGTGATGATCCCGATTGGCGTGTTGGTGATCCTGATCCTGCGCAACCTGATCGGCCTGCAAACCCTGGGCACGTTTACCCCGGTGCTGATCGCCCTGGCGTTCCGCGAGACGCAGCTGGGCTTCGGGATTGTGCTGTTTACGATTATTACGGCGCTGGGGTTGTCCTTGCGCTCATACCTGGAACACCTGAAGTTGCAGATGCTGCCGAGGCTGTCGGTGGTGCTGACCTTTGTGGTTGTGTTGATTGCGGCCATCAGCCTGTTCAGCCACAAGCTCGGCCTGGAGCGAGGCTTGTCGGTGGCGCTGTTCCCGATGGTGATTTTGACCATGACCATCGAACGCCTGTCGATCACCTGGGAAGAACGCGGCGCCAACCATGCGCTGAAAGTGGCGATTGGCACGCTGTTCGCTGCGTCCCTGGCGCACCTGATCATGAGCGTGCCAGAGCTGGTGTACTTCGTGTTTACCTTCCCGGCGATCCTGCTGATCCTGGTGGGTTTCATGCTGGCCATGGGTCGTTATCGCGGTTATCGCCTGACCGAGCTGGTGCGTTTCAAGGCGTTCTTGAAGGCTGATAAGTAATGTTCGGTTTCTGGAAGACCTGGAAGGCCCTGGAAGCGCGGGGAATCATGGGCATCAACCGGCGTAACGCCGACTACGTGCTCAAGTACAACAAGCGCAGCCTGTACCCGATCGTGGATGACAAGATCATCACCAAGGAACGGGCGATCGCCGCTGGCATCCATGTGCCGGAAATGTACGGGGTGATCTCCACCGAGAAGGAAATCGACAAGCTCGACGAGATCATCGGCGGGCGCAGCGACTTTGTGATCAAGCCAGCCCAGGGCGCCGGCGGCGACGGCATCCTGGTGGTGGCGGACCGCTTCGAGGGGCGCTATCGCACGGTGTCGGGCAAGATCATCAGCCATGAGGAGATCGAGCATCAGATCTCCAGCATCCTCACTGGCCTGTATTCCCTGGGCGGCCACCGTGACCGCGCGCTGATCGAATACCGCGTGGTGCCCGACCAGATCTTCAAGAGCATCAGCTACGAAGGCGTGCCGGATATCCGCATCATCGTGCTGATGGGCTACCCGGTGATGGCCATGTTGCGCTTGCCGACCCGCCAGTCCGGCGGCAAGGCCAACCTGCACCAGGGCGCCATCGGCGTGGGTGTGGACCTGGCCACCGGCCTGACCCTGCGGGGCACCTGGCTGAACAACATCATCACCAAACACCCCGACACCACCAACGCGGTGGATGGCGTGCAACTGCCCAACTGGGACGGCTTCATGAAGCTCGCGGCCGGCTGCTACGAGCTGTGCGGGCTGGGTTATATCGGCGTGGACATGGTGCTCGACCAGGAAAAAGGCCCGTTGATCCTGGAACTGAATGCGCGGCCGGGGCTGAATATCCAGATCGCCAACGACTGCGGCCTGACCTTGCGCACCCATGCGGTGGAAGCGCGCCTGGAAGAACTGAAGGCCGCTGGCGTGACGGAAACCCCGGAAGAACGGGTGAAGTTTGTGCAGGAAATGTTTGGGCATATTCCGCCGGTTGAAGGCTAAACACTAATCTAGTGTGGGAGCGGGCTTGCTCGCGAATGCGGTGTGTCAGTCACAGGTGTTTCAACTGATCCACCGCATTCGCGAGCAAGCCCGCTCCCACATTTGAACCTCACTCTAGGACCAAACCCTTCGGCGGACTACAATCCCCTCCCCCACGCCAACGGCTGATCCATCCCACGCATGCCAACCTGCTCCGTACACCCGCTGCCCTACCGGGCCAACCCCGCCGAGTATTTCGCGGCGATTCGCCATGCGCCTGGCGCGGTACTGCTGGACAGCGGCCGCCCGGCGGCCGAACGTGGGCGCTATGACCTGCTTAGCGCTTGGCCACAGGCCACGCTGACGGTTTCACCAGACGAAAGCGGTAGTGATTTCCTGCAACGCTTGCGGGAAAACCTCACGCAACTAGGTGAAGCAGCGTTGCCAGCCGGTTATATATTGCCGTTTGCGGGCGGTGTGATCGGCTACCTGAGCTACGACTTCGGCCGGCACCTGGAGCAGATGCCGCACCTCGCGGTGGACGACCTGCACCTGCCGGACGCACGTTTCGGGCTGTATGCCTGGGCGCTGATCAGCGATCACCAGGCGCAGACCAGCCAGCTTGTATTCCACCCCACGCTGGCCGACAGCGAGCGACAACGCTTGATTGCGCTGTTCAGCACCGGCATGACCGACACGCCCGCCACCTTCAAACTCCAAGGCCCCATGGCCCCGGACCTCAGCGCCGAGGCCTATCGCCAGGCCATCGTGCGCATCCAGGATTATATCCAGGCCGGCGACTGCTACCAGGTCAACTTTGCCCAACGCTTTCGCGCGCCGTGCAGCGGTGACCCGTGGGTCGCTTACTGCGCCCTGCGCGCAGCCTGCCCTACGCCCTTCTCCGGGTTCCAGAGCCTGCCCGATGCGGGCGCCGTGCTGAGCCTGTCGCCGGAGCGCTTCGTGCACATCAGCGAACGCCGCGTCGAAACCCGCCCGATCAAAGGCACCCGCCCCCGTGGCCTGACGCCAGAAGAAGACGCCGCCAACGCCGCCGAACTGCTGGCCAGCCCCAAGGACCGCGCGGAAAACCTGATGATTGTCGACCTGCTGCGCAACGACCTCGGCCGCACCTGCCGCACCGGCTCGGTCAGCGTGCCGGAGCTGTTCAGCCTGGAAAGCTACCCCAACGTGCACCACCTGGTCAGTAGCGTCATCGGCACACTGGCCGACGACAAGGATGCCCTCGACCTGATCGCCGGCAGCTTCCCCGGCGGCTCCATCACCGGCGCGCCGAAGATCCGTGCGATGCAGATCATCGACGAGCTTGAACCTACAAGGCGCGGTTTGTACTGCGGCTCGTTGGTGTACCTCGACGTGCGTGGCGAGATGGACAGCTCCATCGCCATCCGCAGCTTGCTGGTCAAGGACGGGCAAGTGTGCTGCTGGGGCGGCGGCGGGATTGTCGCGGACTCGGAGTGGGAGGCGGAGTATCAGGAGTCGCTGACGAAGGTGCGGGTGCTGTTACAAACTTTGGAAAGCCTGTAGCGCCCAGCCTGTCAAGGCTCTCAAACGCAACGCCGCGCAGCAGGAAAAGATCTGAATCAGAACGACCGTGGACGGAGCATGAACTGGAAGATAGCGTCCAGCTCCGACCGTCCACCAGCCGTTTGTGAGGGATCACATGAAGCGTCTGCTTACTCGTCAGAAATTATTTCCGAGATTGCATCTCCACCTGACCACACCTATTATCTCCCAAATTGGGAGGTCGCAGCGATGCGGATAATCGCGCTGTCTACCTTACGGATATTCTGGGAAAGCCACCCAGCTTATGCCGACGCTAAAACGCCACTCGTCGAGCTGTATCGCCATATGGAAAAGACCGAATACCAGACGCCACAAGCACTCAAGGCAGAGCTTAGGACGGCGAGCATTCTCAAAGGCGGCAGGGTTGTATTCAACGTAGGCGGCAACAAATATCGAGTGATCATGGCGATCGATTACCTGCGACAGCTTGGGTTCATACGTTTCGTGGGGACTCACGCGCAGTACGATCAGATCAATGCGGAGACCGTGTGATGAACATCAAACCCATACATACCCAGGAAGATCTGACAGCTGCGCTCGCGCGCGTTGAGCAGATCTGGGGAGCGGACATCGGCTCGCCCGAGGGTGACGAGCTGGAGATCCTCGCCATCCTCATCGAGAAGTACGAGGCGGAGCATTATCCAATGCCCCCTTCCGATCCGGTGGAAGCCATCAAGTTTCGGATGGAGCAGCTGGGCATGACCGCCCGCGATCTGGAACCGTTTATTGGCACCAGTGGGCGCGTGTCAGAAGTGCTGAACCACAAGCGCAAGTTGAGCTTGTCGATGATCAAGCGCCTGCATGAGGGTTTGCAGATTCCTTATGAGCGCTTGTTGGCTGGGGTTTAACAGGCAGGTTTGCAGTGACTGGGCTGGCCTCTTCGCGGGCAAGCCCGCTCCCACATTTGACTGCATTCTCATGTTGGAACGCGGTCAACTGTGGGAGCTGGCTTGCCTGCGAAGAGGCCCTCAGCCGCGCTGAAAGCCCTACAGACTCAACGACCGATTCGACGCCTTGATAAATTCCTGCTTCAAATCCTCAAACGTATGCACCGCCGGGAATTGCGGGAACTCGCGAATCACATTCTCCGGCGCATGGAACAGAATCCCACGATCAGCCTCGCCCAGCATGGTGGTGTCATTGTAGGAGTCACCGGCCGCGATCACGCGGTAGTACAGGCTCTTGAAGGCCAATACCGACTGGCGCTTGGGATCTTTCTGGCGCAGTTGGTAGCTCACCACGCGGTCGGTTTCGTCGGTGATGAGGCGGTGGCACAGCAGAGTCGGGAAACCCAATTGGCGCATCAGCGGCTGGGAGAATTCGTAGAAGGTGTCCGACAGGATCACCACCTGGAAGCGCTCGCGCAGCCAGTTGACGAACTCGATGGCACCGTCCAGCGGCTTGAGGGTGGCGATCACGTCCTGGATATCCGCGAGCTTGAGCCCGTGTTCATCAAGGATGCGCAGGCGTTGCTGCATCAGCACGTCGTAGTCGGGAATGTCCCGGGTAGTGGCCCGCAGGGATTCAATACCGGTTTTTTCAGCGAAGGCGATCCAGATTTCCGGGACCAGTACCCCTTCCAGGTCGAGACAGGCAATTTCCACAAGACACTCCCATTAGATGTTGTTGGTTGAGCGAGCAAAAGGACTGCCGAACTCTAGCGATTCATGCTCGCCGCCGCAACGCAGAGCGGATTTTGATACCATCGCCCACCTATAGAGCGCTTAGCGCCACTGACCTTGTAGGAACCGTGCTGATGAACCAAGCCTTCGACGTCGTTGAACTCGCCGCGACTTATGCCAACAAGTCCGCCCAGGACATCCTCAAGCTGGCGTTCAGCCAGTTCGGCGATGACCTGTGGATTTCCTTCAGCGGTGCCGAGGACGTGGTGCTGGTGGACATGGCCTGGAAGCTGAACAAGAACGTCAAGGTGTTCAGCCTCGACACCGGCCGCCTGCACCCGGAGACCTACCGGTTTATCGAGCAGGTGCGTGAGTTCTACAAGATCGACATCGAACTGATCTCGCCAGACCAGACCAAGCTGGAACCCTTCGTCAAGGAAAAGGGCCTGTTCAGCTTCTACAAGGACGGCCACCGCGAATGCTGCGGCGTGCGCAAGATCGAGCCGCTGCGCCGCAAACTCTCGGGCGTCAGCGCCTGGGCCACCGGCCAGCGTCGCGACCAGAGCCCCGGCACCCGCAGCCAGGTGGCGGCACTGGAGATCGACACGGCCTTCTCCACACCGGAGCGCACCCTGTACAAGTTCAACCCGCTGGCACAAATGACCAGCGAAGAGATCTGGGGCTATATCCGCATGCTGGAACTGCCCTACAACAGCCTGCATGAGCGCGGTTTTATCAGCATCGGCTGCGAGCCCTGCACCCGCCCGGTGTTGCCGAACCAGCACGAGCGCGAAGGCCGCTGGTGGTGGGAAGAAGCGACGCAGAAGGAATGTGGGTTGCACGCGGGGAACATCATCAGCAAGGCTTGAAGCTGATGCAGTAACCCATGTGGGAGCGAGATTGTGTGGGAGCTGGCTTGCCTGCGATAGCGGTGTATCAGTGATGAATGTATCAACTGAAACACCGCAATCGCGGGCAAGCCCGCTCCCACATTTGTTTTCGTATTGGTTACTTAAGGTGTACACACAAATGTAACCATCGGTGCCATTTATGTGTGCAATTTTTCTTTACCCGCACCATTACGTAACACCTCTTTGCGCCTATCTTCTCCTCTCATGAATCACTCCCTTCCCACCGAAAAATAAATACCTGTTCAATTGGTCAATTTATATTTCTTCTAATTCAGCTAGTTATTCAACTCACCTGTAAAAACGAAATTAACCCAAGTTTTCATAGATCAAAAACTGGCACGCATGTGGCTTAAGGTGAAAAGTGCTTTGTATACAATAAATACAAAACCTACATACACTTTGCCATCCGCGGATCTCTCGCAGATGTGCTGGAGCCTGCCGGAATGCGTACAAGTCTCTCGAACAACATCGCACTGGATCTGCCCTCCTCCCTGAACCCTGCGGCCGAGGGGCCCGGCCCGTTGGTGCTGAGCCCGCGCCTGCACAACAAGGACCTGGCGCCCACCAAGGTCGAAGGCCGACGCTGGGGGCGCTATAGCATCTTCGCGCTGTGGACCAATGACGTGCACAACATCGCCAACTATTCGTTCGCCATTGGTTTATATGCATTGGGCTTGGGCGGCTGGCAGATTTTGCTGTCCTTAGGCATAGGTGCCGCACTGGTGTATTTCTTCATGAACTTGTCGGGGTATATGGGACAGAAGACCGGTGTGCCGTTCCCGGTAATCAGCCGTATCAGTTTCGGTATTCATGGCGCGCAGATTCCGGCGTTGATCCGCGCGGTGATTGCGATTGCCTGGTTTGGTATTCAGACCTACCTGGCCTCGGTGGTTTTCCGCGTCTTGCTGACGGCTATTCATCCAGGTTTTGCCGACTATGACCACGACTCTATCCTCGGCCTGTCGTCCCTCGGCTGGGCGTGTTTTGTCGCGATCTGGCTGGTGCAACTGGTGATCCTGGCTTACGGCATGGAGATGGTGCGTCGCTACGAAGGCTTCGCCGGGCCGGTGATTTTGCTGACGGTTGCGGCGTTGGCCGGCTGGATGTACTTCCAGACGGGCGGCAACATCGCCTGGTCGATCCGCGAGCCGCTGAGCGGCGGCGAGATGTGGCGCAATATCTTCGCCGGTGGCGCGCTGTGGCTGGCGATCTACGGCACGCTGATCCTCAACTTCTGTGATTTCGCCCGCTCCTCGCCGTGCCGCAAGACCATCCAGGTCGGCAACTTCTGGGGCCTGCCGGTGAATATCCTGGTGTTTGCCGCGATCACCGTGCTGCTGTGCGGCGGGCAGTTCCAGCTCAATGGCCGGGTGATCGAAAGCCCGACCGAGATCATCGCCGCGATCCCCAATACCTTCTTCCTGGTGCTCGGCTGCTTGGCGTTCCTGATCGTCACCGTGGCGGTGAACATCATGGCCAACTTCGTCGCGCCGGCGTTTGTGCTGAGCAACCTGGCGCCCAAGTACCTGAACTTCCGCCGTGCCGGGCTGATCAGCGCCACGGTCGCGGTGTTGATCCTGCCGTGGAACCTCTACAACAGCCCGTTGGTGATCGTGTATTTCCTTTCCGGCCTGGGCGCGCTGCTGGGGCCGTTGTACGGGATCATCATGGTCGATTACTGGCTGATCCGTAAAAGCCAGGTCGATGTGCTGCAGCTGTATAGCGAAGACCCGAACGGGGTTTATTACTACAGCCGTGGCGTGAATTTGCGCGCGGTGGCGGCGTTTATTCCTGCAGCCGTGATCGCCATTCTCCTGGCCCTGCTGCCCGGTTTCGCCAGCGTGTCACCGTTTTCCTGGATGTTTGGCGCCGGTATTGCAGGACTGCTGTACCTGCTGATCGCCAAGCGCCAGCCGTTCTACGCCGATGTCAGCGGCGAAAGCATTGCCGTCGATAACGTCAGCCATTAATCAAGGACATTCCATGCGCATCCTCGTGGTCAACGTCAACACCACCGAATCCATCACCGAAACCATCGCCCAGCAAGCCCGCGCCGTGGCCGCGCCAGGCACCGAGATCGTCGGGCTCACGCCCTACTTCGGCGCCGAATCCGTGGAGGGCAATTTTGAAAGCTACCTGGCCGCCATCGCGGTGATGGACCGGGTGATGGCCTACGATCAACCCTTCGACGCAGTGATCCAGGCCGGTTACGGCGAACATGGCCGCGAAGGCTTGCAGGAGCTGTTGAACGTGCCGGTGGTGGACATCACCGAAGCGGCCGCCAGCACCGCGATGTTTCTGGGCCACGCCTATTCGGTGGTGACCACCCTCGACCGCACGGTGCCCCTGATCGAAGACCGCCTGAAACTCGCCGGGCTGTACCAACGCTGCGCGTCGGTGCGAGCCAGCGGCATGGCGGTGCTGGAGCTGGAAGAAAACCCGCTGGCCGCGATGGAAGCCATCGTGCGCCAGGCAGAACTGGCAATCAGCGAGGACAAGGCCGAGGTGATCTGCCTGGGTTGCGGCGGCATGGCCGGGCTGGACGAGCAGATTCGCCAGCGCACCGGCGTGCCGGTGGTGGATGGGGTGACGGCGGCGGTGACGATTGCGGAAGCGTTGGTGCGGTTGGGGTTGTCGACATCCAAGGTGAGGACCTATGCGACGCCAAGGCCGAAGAAAGTCATTGGCTGGCCTAGCCGGTTCGGGCGGTAGACCGATGCGCCTGCATCGCAGGCAAGCCAGCTCCCACAGTTGATCGCATTGCAACTTTGGAATGCATTCCCCTGTGGGAGCTGGCTTGCCTGCGATGGCCACGACTCGGTCTGACAGTGTGATCAGACCGCACTGAACCGCCGCCCCCACCCCTGCTCGGCAAACTGCTCAATAATGAAATCCACGAACGCCCGAGTCTTGCCCGGCAACAACTTATGCTCGGCGTAATAGATGGAAATGTTGCCATCGTCCACATACCAGTCCGGCAACACCCGCACCACCGCACCACTGTCCAGGAACGGCACGGCCATCGGCATGCTCACCAGCGCAATGCCCAAGCCTTGGGCGCTGGCGCAGCAGGCGGCTTCGGAGTCGCTCATGGTCATGCCCGGCTTGAGCACCAGCGGGCGGTGCTCTCGCTCGATGCTGGTCAATTGCCACGAGCGCACGCGCCCGGTTTGTGGGGAACGGATCAGGATGCCGCTGCAGCGCGCCAGGTCTTCTGGCGCGTTGACCGGCGGGCGTTGCGCCAGGTAATCCGGCGCGGCCACCAACACCCGATGGGCCGGCGTCAACTTGCGCGCCACCACGCCCTGGGGCAGCTCAAAACCGCCGCCGATGGCGGCATCAAAACCTTGGCCGATCAGGTCCACCTGGCGGTTATCGAAGTGCCAATCCGGGCTGATATCCGGGAAGCGCTGCATGAACGCGCCCAGCAACGGCACTACGTAGCGATTGCCAAACACCGTACCCATGCTGACCTTGAGCGTGCCCACCGGACGCCCTTCGGCGCTGGCCAGATTGGCCACCGCGTTCTGGATGGTGGTGAGACTGGCGCCGACTTCGTCGAGGAACAACTTGCCGGCTTCGGTCAGGGTCAGGCGCCGCGTGCTGCGCTGGAACAGGCGCACGCCGAGGCGCGCCTCCAGCTTGGCGACACTTTTGCCCACCGCCGCGGGGGTGAGGCTCAGGTGCCGCGCGGCCTCGGCAAAACTGCCACCTTCGGCGCTGCGTACAAAGCATTCGATACTGCCAAAGCTTTCCATATCGCCTCATTCTAAACTTTTGGTTTACACAGACTATAGCAATCACGGTCTACCGGCGCCCCAGGGCGAGGCGGATACTCGGCTCCAACAACAAGGCATTCCGCCTTGAACAGCTAGGAGATCGACATGACCACACAAAACCTCAGCGGCAAAGTCGCCTTGATTCAAGGCGGTTCCCGCGGCATCGGCGCCGCCATCGTCAAGCGCCTGGCCGCCCAGGGCGCAGCGGTTGCCTTTACCTACGTCAGCTCGGCCGCCAAGGCTGAAGAACTGCAGAACAGTGTGATCAGCACCGGCGGCAAAGCCCTGGCGATCCACGCCGACAGCGCCAGTGCCGAGGCGATCCGCAACGCGGTCAACGCCACCGTCGAAGCCTTTGGGCGCCTGGACATCCTGGTGAACAACGCCGGCGTACTGGCCATCGCCCCACTGGAAGACTTCAAGCTGGAAGATTTTGACCAGACTCTGGCGATCAACGTGCGCAGCGTGTTTATCGCAACTCAGGAAGCCGCCAAGCACATGGGTGACGGTGGCCGGGTGATCAATATCGGCAGCACCAACGCCGAGCGCATGCCCTTTGGTGGCGGCGGGCCTTATGCAATGAGCAAGGCCGCGCTGGTGGGCCTGACCAAGGGCTTGGCACGGGACCTGGGGCCGCGCGGGATTACCATCAACAATGTGCAGCCAGGGCCGGTGGACACAGACATGAACCCGGCGAACAGTGATTTTGCCGAGAGCTTGATGGGGTTGATGGCGGTTGGGCGGTATGGACATGTGGAAGAGATTGCCAGCTTCGTTGCCTACCTGGCAGGCCCGGAGGCCGGCTACATCACCGGTGCCAGCCTGACCATTGATGGCGGCTTCAGCGCCTAAGTCCTCAAGCACACTGCAAAACCAAATGTGGGAGCTGGCTTGCCTGCGATGGCGTCTTCAAGATCGCTATCGCAGGCAAGCCAGCTCCCACATTTTTTTGACCGCGTTTACTCAGCGCAATGGCGGCAGGCCATAGGCCGCCAGGTCAAACTCCGCGAGCTTGCGGATGATCTGGTCGGCATGCTGGTACTTGCTGTCGGCCATGGCCTCATCCGGCACGGCGATGGCGGTCATGTTGGCAGCCTTCGCAGCGGTCACACCGAACGGCGAATCCTCGAACACCAGGCAATCCTCGGGCGCAACGCCCAGGCGGCGGGCGGCGGTGAGGAAGATGTCGGGCGCAGGCTTGGCGGCGCCGACTTCCGGGTCATCGGCGGTGACGATGGTGTCGAACAAGCCAAACCATTCGCGGTGCAAGGTGGTCTTGTGGCCAAACGAATTGCGCGACGAGCTGGTGCCCACGGCAATCGGAATATTGTGTGCCTTCAAGTGCCGCACCAGCGCTTCGGCGCCGGGCATGCCCAGCGCCTTGGGGAAACGCTCGCTCATCAACGGCTCGCGAATCACCAGGAACTCGGCCGGTGTGATCGGCAAGTCCAGCGCCTTGACCACATACTCGGCCAAATCCTGCGCACCACGGCCGATGATGTGCTGCTTGATCCCCCAGTCATAGGTACGACCGTAACGTTCAGCGATGATCTGTGTGACTTCGGTGTAGATGCCTTCTGTATCCAGCAACAAACCGTCCATATCGAAAATCACGGCCTTGATCGGGCCGGCGGTACGCGGTGCGTTCATCAAAACAGATCCTTGGGGGGAAGGACTAAAAGGATTCAGCACAATAACGGCCACGCTTGCCGGCAGGCAACCCTTTAGACTGTGCGCCTCTCCTTTTGAAGTGACCATGATGCTCTACCGCCTTGCCGCCGACAGCCTGGTGCTGTTTCACCTCAGCTTTATCCTGTTCGTGTTGTTCGGCGGGCTGCTCGCCCTCAAATGGCACCGCGTGATGTGGTTGCACCTGCCCGCTGTAGCGTGGGGAATCGCCGTCGAGGTGCTGCACCTGCCCTGCCCGCTGACCCGCTGGGAAAACCTGCTGCGCCACCTCGCCGGGCAGGACGGCTATGGCGCTGGGTTTATCGAGCACTACATCCTCGCGCTGATCTATCCCGCCGGGCTGACGCCGGATATCCAACTGGTGCTGGGCGCGGTGGTGGTGGCGATCAACGTTGCGGTGTACGGCTGGCTGATCCGGCGTTACGTACAGGCTTGAGACAGCTCGGCTGGTGAAGAATCAGGCTCCCTCAGTCCGTTCGTAGCCGAGCCCATGTCCGAAGCCTTCGAAGTCCCCAGCCCTCACGAAAAACACATCGAACACACCACCGAACATGCCCACGGCCGCGGGGACAATTTCGCCAGCCGCATTGCCGTGATGACGGCACTGATGGCCACCCTCGGCGCGATGCTCAGCTACCAGGCCGGCTCCACCGAAAGCGAAGCGGCGATGGACAAGAACAACGCCGCCATCATCAAGACCGAAGCCGCCAACCAGTGGAACTACTACCAGGCCAAATCCAGCCGGCAGAACCTCGCGGAACTGGCCACCCACATTCCCGGCGTGGACGCGGCGCATTACAAGGACGAGATCGAGCGCTACAAAAGCCAGAAGGAAGACGTGCGCAAACAGGCCGAGAAGCTTGAGGCGACGTCGAAGGCATGGGATGAAAAGTCGGAACAGGCGCTGCACCAGCACCACCGCTGGGCCCAGGCGATGACCGCGATTCAGATCGCGATTTCGCTGGCGGCGATTACGCTGCTGACGAGGAAGGAGTGGTTGAAGCGCATGTCGTATGCGGCGGCGGGTGTGGCGGTCGTGCTCGGCAGCCTGGCATGGCTGCATATCTGACACACCACAGGCCAAAAATGTGGAAGCTGGCTTGCCTGCGATAGCGGTGGCTCAGCCCCCACAATTTGCACTGTCACTACACCGCTCCATCGCTATATAGTAAAAAGCATAACGAAAAACCGACACAAGCCGAGGAACCGCTGGTGACCGCACAACCCAAGGAAGCCGTGGGCGACGCCTACAGTATCGAATCCATGCGCTACGCCCAGGCCATGACCTGGCAAGCCATCGACCAACTCGCCCAACGCATCCGCCCCGGCATGCTTGAGTCCGAAGCCCGTGAATTGGGCAAGCACGTCCTTGCCGACCTCGACATGCAACGTATCTGGCACCCGCTGCTGGTGCGCTTCGGCGCCAACACCCTGAAGGCCTTCAACCAGCGCTCCGAAGGCGACCCGGTGCTGGGCGAAGACGACATCTTCTTCATCGACATGGGCGCCGTATGGCAAGGCCACGAAGGTGACGCCGGCGCCACGTTCACCACCGGCAACGATGCAGAAATGATCGCCTGCGCCAGCGCCGCCAAAGCCCTGTTCGACCGCGTCCAGGCGCGCTGGAAAAACGACCAGGTCGTCGGCCTCGAACTCTACCGCTACGCCGAAGAACAAGCCCAGGCCATGGGCTGGCAACTGAACCTCGACATCAAGGGCCACCGCGTCAGCGACTTCCCCCACGCCATCCACCGTGGCGGCGACCTCGGCGACTTCGAGCACTACCCGAACGCGGGATTGTGGATCCTCGAAATCCAGATCGCCCACCCGAGCAAACCCTACGGCGCCTTCTACGAAGACCTGCTTGCCTGACCCTTTAAGGACCCCAAATGGAACGCTCCACCGATTTTCCCGTGCTGCTTTTTTCCTACGGCACATTGCAGGACAAAGCCGTACAACTGGCCAACTTCGGCCGCGAGCTGGCGGGCCAGCACGATGCAATGCTCGGCTACACAAAAAGCTGGGTAGAGATCACCGATCCCGAAGTGCTGGCCACCAGCGGCAAAACCCATCACCCGATCGTGGCGCCCACTACCGAAAACGGCCACAGCGTGGAAGGCATGGTCTTTCAGATCACCGAGAAAGAACTGGCAGCGGCGGATGCGTATGAAGTGTCGGACTACAAGCGGGTGTCGGTGGCCCTGGCGTCAGGGCTGACGGCTTGGGTGTACGTGCAGGCATAATGAGTCACGGGGGCATGAACACTTGCCGGCCCCCAGCCAAGCACGCTTTCGACCCAAACCTACTTTATGAAAAAGGCCATCTATCAATGAGGATGTCACTCATCGCTGCGTTGGGATTTTTATCACTGATACAGGCTCCACTCTCCCTCGCGGAGAACATCAACGGCAAGAATCTCTTTTCGCAGCGATGCGCCATGTGTCATGGAGCCGACCTCAAAGCCACAGGACCACTGGCCAACAAAAGCACCCCGCCTACGCCCAACCTGACCACACCCACCTTCAAGAAACGGCTGGGTGATTATCCGGGCGTCATCGTCTCTTCGATCATACTTCGCCCCAATGGCGACTTGATTCCACGAACCTTGCGGGAGAATGGGGTAAAGCTTGCGCCGCATACGTGGACCATCCAGGACCTGCGCGACTTGAATGAATACATGAGCGGGGCGATCACCAAAGCCCGATGAGCAGGCTGAAAATGCACAGCAATAAATTAGGGAACGTCTGATATTCGCAGGCTTCGATGCTGAATAGAGTGCTTCATTGTTCAGATCACTCTATCGGTATCAACATGACGTTTTGGAAAAGTTTATTGGCCAGCGCTGCCGCAGTATTGCTGGCTTACTCATCATCGAGTGCTGCAGCAAGCTGTTACTTGAGTAATAGCAACGCACTTACCGTTAATTTCGGAAAAAATCTAACTCAGAGCATTTCGACACCCCAAGATGTACCGAACGGAACGGTAATTTACTCGGAAACTTCCGAAGTAATGCAAAAATTTGACCTTTTTTGCCAAAACGGAATAGTCGGTTTTAACGTCAATCCTGCCTTGGGTAGTGCGACCACTGGAACGGTCTTTCCTTTAGGAGTGCCCGGGCTCGCGTTCCGAATATCTTTCGGTAACTATTATGTATCCGCGCCAACACTTCAATCCGGTAACATCACCTTTTTCTACCCCTCTACAAGCTACCGCCTTGAAATCATCAAGTCTGGCGAGCTTTTATCACAGAGCCCGGTCCCTGCAATCTCACTGGGAGAGTTCCGAGGCGATAACTTGAAAGTAATCACCTTCAACCTAATCAACCCAGTGACTGTTAATGCTGCATCCTGCCAAACACCCTCGGTATTTGTGGCGATGGGTGACGACTATCAATTGTTTGAATTCGATAACACCGGCGACGCACCTCGACCGATAAAATTCGACCTGTCGTTGAACAACTGCCAACGCGGAATACAAAAAGTCACTTACCAACTCCAGGCCAATACTCCGGTGATCGACGCGCAAAAAGGCATTGTCGCACTGAGCGGCGCATCAACTGCCAAAGGCATCGGCTTGCAACTGAAGAACGATGCAGGCCAACCCATTGTGCTAAATACCCCTTACGTGTTCAGCGGGTTCAACACTACGGGCACCGACTTCAAAATCCCTTTAAACGCCGCTTATATTCGCCTGGCGGACAGCACCCTCCAAGCCGGCAGCGCCAATTCGGAAGTTACCTTTATCGTGAACTACCTATAACGAGGAAGGTCGTCTCATTTACCCCAGAAACGGCCATTCAAACATCGTGAACTCGCAACCTCCGAAAGCCATTTAGTCCCCCCTCCACTGCCGCCCAAAGCGCATCGCTGGCCAAGGTCAGCCACTCATCCGGCAGGCTCTTTTTGCGCCCCCAAATAGAGCCCCAGTCCCGGATCTGTCCCATATGGCCATTTTTCAGACGACAAAAACCACAAACCCCCGGTTTCCTCTAGGAAAACCGGGGGTTTGTGTTTACTTAATGTGGCGGTGAAGGAGAGATTCGAACTCTCGATACAATTTCTTGTATACACACTTTCCAGGCGTGCTCCTTAAGCCACTCGGACACTTCACCGTATCTCGTCAAACTAGTTCAGTCTGTCGAGGCGCGCTAATGTAGTCGAAAGGCTTTCAGATGGCAAAGGTTTTTTTCAGAATTTTCATGCGCTTAGCGGGATATGCCATTTCACGCCCGGCAAGGGGCGGTGTTTCTGCCATTCTCAGGCACCGGCAGCATGCGTCTGGTTCGGCTGTTGTGCCCTGCCCTAGGCTGCCCAGCGCGGGGCAGGCGGGAAAAGTCTGACTGGGTAGTCAGTCATGGCGCTTTACCGAGGCGGGCGTGGTGGGTAACGTCTGTGCATGCTCGTCTATAAACAGCCTATCTATAACAAGTCCTACAAGGAACCGCGTCATGAGTGAGTTGATTGCTTACCACCTCGAAGACGGTATCGCGACCCTGACGTTGAGCAACGGCAAGGTGAATGCCATTTCTCCCGATGTGGTCAGTGCGTTTAATACAGCGCTGGATCAGGCGGAGAAGGATCGGGCGGTGGTGATCATCACCGGCACGCCGGGGATTTTGTCCGGTGGTTATGATTTGAAGGTGATGACTGCCGGTCCTAAAGAGGCAATCGGCTTGGTGACGTCGGGTTCGACCCTGGCGCGCCGCCTGTTGTCGCACCCGTTCCCGGTGATTGTGGCGTGCCCAGGGCATGCGGTGGCCAAGGGCGCGTTCCTGTTGTTGTCGGCGGATTATCGGATTGGGGTCGAGGGCCCGTTCAGCATTGGCCTGAATGAAGTGGCCATCGGCATGACCATGCACCACGCCGGGATCGAGTTGGCGCGGGATCGTCTGCGCAAATCGGCGTTTCATCGTTCGGTGATCAATGCCGAGATGTTTGACCCGCAGGGCGCGTTGCAGGCTGGTTTCCTGGATAAGGTGGTGGCGCCTGAAGAACTGCACGCGGCAGCGCTGGAAGCCGCGCGGCAGTTGAAGAAGATCAATATGAATGCGCACAAGCACACCAAATTGAAGGTACGCAAAGCGCTGCTGGAGGCCTTGGACGACGCCATCATCCAGGATCAGGGCCATAATCTGAGCTGACGCCTACATCCGCAGCACCAGAGCCCGACCTTGAGTCGGGCTTTTTCTTACAAAGAAATCCGAAACACCTTTAGCCGCTCTAGCCAGCCGCTACTGGCATACGTTGAAACATGTACTTAAACATCGCCTATCTCCTACCTCTACAGGGGTAATTGCCGAATACAGTGCACATCCGTACACTGCGCCACCTTTTGTCTCGATAGGCCGTGTCGATGCTTTTTCTGTTGCGTATGTTGTTGATGGGCCTGCATTTTATGATCGCGGGTGTGTTGGGCGTGCTCGTCGGGATCTGCCGGCCATTCAACCCGGACAACAGTCGCCTGTGCGCACGCCTCTATGCGCTGCCGGCCATGCGGATCCTGGGGCTGAACGTCAAGACCGATGCGGACTCGCTGCGAAACAAGCCCAGCGGTTGCGTGATCATCGCCAACCACCAGTCCAACTATGACCTGTTTGTATTCGGTAACGTGGTGCCCTACCGCACCGTGTGCATCGCCAAGAAAAGCCTGAAATGGGTGCCGCTGTTCGGCCAGTTGTTCTGGTTGGCGGGCAATGTGCTGATCGACCGCGGCAATGCGCACAAGGCGCGCCGGGCGATGCTCACCACCACCGATACCCTGCAACACAAAGACACCTCGATCTGGGTGTTCCCCGAGGGCACGCGCAATTTGGGCAAGGGTTTACTGCCATTCAAGAAAGGCGCGTTCCATATGGCGATTGCGGCCGGCGTGCCCATCGTGCAGGTGTGCGTGAGCAATTACGTCACGCACATGCGGCTGAATCGCTGGAACAGTGGTGATGTGCTCATACGTTCGTTGCCGCCGATTCCTACGGCTGGGATGACGGCGGATGATGTGCCGACGCTGATGCAGGCGTGTCAGGCACAGATGGATACATGCATTGCCCAGATGGACGGCGAGCTGCAAAACCGCTGAAACAATCGAACTCAGTTCCAGCTAAGCTGCCCAACACCTGTCCTCCTAATAAGAAGTGATCAGCACCATGGGTAGAGTTGTTGCGGCCGCCGTCTACAGCGCCGGTAAGAAAGTTACTGATATCACCCTCGACGAAGGCGCGGCCTGGGCCGCCAAACCCAACCACTTTGTTTGGATCGGCCTGGAAGAACCCAACGCCCAGGAGCTGGCCAACCTGCAACGCCAGTTCAACCTGCATGAACTGGCCATCGAAGACGCCCTGGAAAAACACAGCCGCCCGAAGCTGGAAACCTTTGGCGACGCGCTGTTTATCGTCACCTACTCACCGGTGCGCGAGAACGGCAAGCTGGTGTTTATCGAGACCCATATCTTTGCCGGCAACGGCTACATCATCACCGCACGTAACGGCCACTCGGCGTCCTACGGCTTTGTACGCCAGCGCTGTGAGGCGCGGCCGCTGTTGCTGGAGCATGGGGAAGATTTCGTACTCTATGCGCTGCTGGATTTTGTCACCGAGAACTACCAGCCCGTCAGCGAAGCGATCCATGCCGAGATCGATGAGCTGGAGCGCAATGTGCTGTGCAGCTCATTGAGTGAACGCGACATCCAGAAGATTCACGGCCTGCGCCGCGATGTGCTGCGGCTCAAGCGTTATGTCGCGCCGATGGTGGAGATCAGCCAGGAGTTGCAGAAGCTGAGCTTCCCGTTTATCGACAAGAACATGCGCCCGTACTTCCGTGACGTGCAGATCCACGTGACGCGGCAGATGGAAGACCTGACCACCCTGCGCGATATCGCCAGCCAAACCATCGAGATCGGTGTGTTGCTGGAGGCCTCGCGCCAGAGCGTGGTGCAGCGCAAGTTCGCCGCGTGGGCGGCGATCCTTGCGTTCCCCACGGCGGTGGCGGGGATTTATGGGATGAACTTCCAGAACATGCCCGAGCTGCAATGGCACTACGGCTATTTTGCGGTGCTCGGGTTTATCGCGTTTGGCTGCACAGGGCTGTGGGCCAGCTTCAAGCGTTCGGGCTGGCTTTAAGCCGCAGCGCCAGGCTTGTGCGCGACAAAACGCATCATCCATTCCGCCACGGTCACGCCGTGGTGGTCATGCTCCAGGCTGGCCACGCCGCTGCTGTAGATCTGCTCGCCGAGGTTCTGCTGGCGAATATCCAGCAAGGCGCGGGAGTAATCGTGGATAAACTCCGGGTGGCCCTGGAAGCACAGCACCTGGTCATTGATGTGGTACGCGGCAAACGGGCAGAAATCGCTGGAAGCGATGACGGTGGCGTTTTCCGGTAGCGCGGTGACCTGGTCCTGGTGGCTGATCAACAGGGTCAGTTCCTCGACCACCGGGCTGATCCACGGTGCCTTGGCGGCCATTTGATAGTTGTGGATGCCCACGCCCCAGCCTTGGCTCGCGCGCTCGCTCTTGCCGCCCAGCAGCAGCGCCAGCAATTGGTGGCCGAAACAGATGCCCAACAGTTTGTCGCCGCGCTCGTAGCGGTTGAGCAGGTAGGTCTTGAGGGTCTGGATCCACGGGTCGGTGCCAAACGAGTCGGCCTTGCTGCCGGTGACGAGGTAGGCGTCGAACACCTGGTCGTCCCCCGGGTAATCGCCGTTCATCACGTTATACACGGTGAACTCGGCCGCAATCGGCTGCTGGGAAAACAGACGCTGGAACATCTGCCCGTAACCCTGATATTGATCCACCAACTCCGGGCGCAGGACATCGGTTTCCAGAATGCAGACGCGTAGCGACATAAAAAATACCTGACACGGTGATGGGAATAATGCACACCCCAGAGCCTGCCTTGAAATACCCCTTCAAGGCAAGCCCTGCCCGTGCGCCTATTCGCTAGAAGCTAGCACCCTGCGCGGCTTTTTCCAGCAGCAACGCCGGCGGTGTGAAGCGCTCACCATACTGCTCGGCCAGATAGCGGGCGCGGGCGATGAAGTCGTTCAGGCCATACTGATTGATGAACTGCAACGCGCCGCCACTCCACGCGGCAAAGCCGATGCCGAAGATCGAGCCGACGTTGGCGTCAGCCGTGGACATCAGCACGCCCTCCTCCACACACCGCACGGTTTCGATGGCCTGGATAAACAGCAAGCGGTCACGCACATCTTGCGGCGAGATGCGTTGATCAGGTCGTTCAAAGCGCGCTTTCAGTTCAGGCCACATCCGCTTCTGACCACCGGCGGGGTAATCGTAAAAACCGCCGCCAGCCGCCTTGCCCAAGCGCTTGTACTCGTTGACCAACAGATCAATCACCACCGTCGCCGGATGCGTCGGCACGGCCTTGCCTTCGGCCTGTAGATCCTTGGCCGTCTGCTGTCGGATATGGCTCATCAAGCTGAGGGACACTTCATCCGACACCGCCAACGGCCCCACCGGCATACCGGCCTTGCGCGCTTCGGTCTCGATCATGGGCGCGGCCACGCCTTCGCCGAGCATGGCGATGCCTTCGTTGGTGAAGGTGCCGAACACCCGCGAGGTGAAGAAGCCGCGACTGTCGTTGACCACAATCGGAGTTTTCTTGATTTGCAGTACGAAGTCGAAACCGCGCGCCAGGGTTTCGTCCGAGGTGTGGGCGCCCTTGATGATTTCCACCAAGGGCATCTTGTCCACCGGGCTGAAGAAATGCAGGCCGATAAACTTGCCTTGATCCGGCACGGCCATCGCCAGCCCGCTGATGGGCAGGGTCGAGGTGTTGGAGGCGATCACCGCGTCGGCACCGACCACTCGTTGCGCCGCAGCGGAGACCTTGGCCTTGAGTTCGCGGTCTTCGAACACCGCTTCGATGATCAGATCGCACCCGGCCAGGTCGGCGTCCTCGGCCGTAGGATGAATCCGCGCGAGGATGGTTTCCCGCTGTTCGGCGCTCAATTGCCCACGGCTGACTTTCTTGTCCAGCAACGCCGCCGAGTGTGCCTTGCCCTTCTCGGCCGCCGCCAGGTTGATGTCCTTGAGCACCACCTCGACCCCGGCGCTAGCGCTGACGTAGGCGATACCCGCGCCCATCATCCCGGCGCCGAGCACGCCGACCTTACGCGTGACATAGGGTGCAAAGCCTTGCGGCCGCGAGCTGCCGGCGTTGATTTCATTGAGTTGAAACCAGAAGGTGCCGATCATGTTTTTCGCCACTTGCCCGGTCACCAGTTCGGTGAAATAGCGGGTTTCGATCACATGTGCGGTGTCGAAATCCACCTGGGCCCCTTCAACGGCGGCACACAGGATTTTCTCCGGGGCGGGGAAACAGCCCTGGGTTTTACTGCGCAGGATCGACGGCGCGATGGCCAGCATCTGCGCGACTTTCGGGTTCGAGGGCGTGCCGCCGGGGATTTGGTAACCCTTGTTGTCCCAAGGCTGTCTGGCTTCGGGATTGGCGAGGATCCAGGCGCGGGACTTGGCCAGCAATTCATCGCGATCCGCCGCCAGCTCGTTGATCAGCCCGGCCTGCAACGCCTGTTGTGGCCGGACTTTTTTGCCCTCCAACAAATACGGCAAGGCCTTTTCCAGCCCTAGCAGGCGCACCATGCGCACCACGCCGCCGCCACCGGGCAGTAAACCCAGGGTGACTTCCGGCAGGCCAAGCTGCACGGACTTGTCGTCCAGCGCGACCCGGTAATGGCACGCCAGGCAAATCTCCCAGCCGCCGCCCAGCGCTGCGCCGTTAATCGCGGCGACCACCGGCTTGCCGAGGGTTTCCAGGCGGCGCAGTTGCGCTTTGAGCACCCTTACGCCGTCGTAGAAATCCTTGGCGTGGGCCTTATCGACCTTGATCAGCTCATTGAGGTCGCCGCCGGCAAAAAAGGTCTTCTTCGCTGAGGTGATGACCACGCCGGCGAGCGAGTCTTTTTCTGCCTCCAGGCGCTCGACCGTCGCGGCCATGGCCTCGCGGTACACGCCGTTCATGGTGTTGGCGCTCTGGCCGGGCATGTCGAGGGTCAGCACGACGATCTGGTCCTGGCCTTTTTCGTAACGAATGGCTTGGGTCATATTGGATTCCTTGGGCTCAGAGCCGTTCGATAATGGTGGCGATGCCCATGCCACCGCCGACACACAGGGTGGCCAGGCCGTAGCGCTGCTGGCGTGTTTCCAGTTCATCGAGCAAGGTGCCGAGAGTCGCGCAGCCGGTGGCGCCCAAGGGGTGGCCCATGGCGATGGAGCCGCCGTTGACGTTGACCCGGGCGGCGTCGATGCCCATGTCCTTGATGAATTTGAGGACGACAGAAGCAAAC
Source organism: Pseudomonas sp. Marseille-Q1929 (assembly GCF_017316265.1). Lineage (NCBI taxonomy): Bacteria > Pseudomonadati > Pseudomonadota > Gammaproteobacteria > Pseudomonadales > Pseudomonadaceae > Pseudomonas > Pseudomonas sp. Marseille-Q1929. The sequence goes on along the minus strand of NZ_JAFLWU010000030.1, from coordinate 19,552 downwards.
GCTTCGTTGACTTCAAACAGGTCGATGTCTTCCACGCGCAGGCCGGCCTTGGCCAGGGCCTTGCGCGTCGCCGGCGCAGGGCCGGTGAGCATGATGGTCGGGTCGGTGCCTGTCACCGCCGTGGCGACGATGCGCGCCCGGGGTCGCAGGCCCAACTCGCGGCCCTTGGCTTCGGAGCCGATCAGCATCAACGCGGCGCCGTCGACAATCCCGGAACTGTTGCCAGGGGTGTGTACGTGGTTGATGCGCTCCACATGGCTGTAGACCCGCAGTGCGGTGGCGTCGAAGCCCATCTGCCCGATCATTTCAAAGCTTGGCTTGAGCTTACCGAGGCCTTCGAGGGTGGAGTCGCCACGAATGAACTCATCGTGGTCGAGCAGGACGATGCCGTTCTGGTCCTGCACCGCGATCAGCGACTTGTTGAAGGAACCGTCTGCACGGGCCCTGGCCGCTTTCTGCTGGGAATGTAGGGCGAAGGCGTCCACATCCTGGCGCGAGAAGCCTTCCAGGGTCGCGATCAGATCCGCGCCGATGCCCTGTGGCGTGAAGTGGCTGTGCAGGTTGGTTTGTGGGTCCAGCACCCAGGCGCCACCGTCGCTGCCCATGGGCACGCGGGACATGGACTCGACGCCACCGACCACCACCAGGTCTTCAAAGCCGGAACGTACCTTCATCGCGCCGAGGTTCACCGCTTCCAGGCCCGAGGCGCAGAAGCGATTGACCTGCACGCCGGCGACGCTGATGTCCCAGTCGGCCACCAGCGCGGCGGTCTTGGCGATGTCGGCGCCTTGGTCGCCCACCGGGGTGACGCAACCGAGGACGATGTCATCCACCTGGTGCGTGTCGAGGTCCGTGCGCCGCGCCAGCGCGCTGAGCAGGCCCGCCACCAGGTTTACCGGCTTGACGCTGTGCAAGGCGCCGTCGGCCTTGCCTTTGCCACGGGGCGTGCGTATCGCATCAAAGATCAAAGCTTGGGTCATGACGTCCTCGAACCGCTGTGCATGTGTGCCCCTTACCTTAGGCCCGATTGACACGGTTTCAATGACGGATGCGCTCATTGCTTTTGACACCCATGCTCGGACGAACGGTAGGCAACATACGCCATCAGCGGGTTAATCGTTTTAGCTGTCTAGCCAACGGTCTGGCGCCAAGATGGCGTTAAGCCTCATGCCTTTTTTAGCTAAAATATTGATTAGCTGATATGAAATGGATCTAAGCCACGCAGAACGAGGGCTCTAAGGTTGAATCAGTAGGAAGTTGCTGCCGGGTTTTGCTGGAGCAGCTGTAAGAAAAGTGTCACGCCACAGCGTGATACTGAAATTGACCGGCACGTATTTGACGCTCAGGAATAACAACAAAAGGCAGTCAGCCATGTTCAAACATTCGAAAGTACGTCAGGCGGGACTTATTCTGTTCGCCACCACACTGATTCTGATCTTGCCCAATCTGACCAAGGTCATTGGGTGACCCTTCAGCCCACACATTCCGTGCACACACAGCATCAGGACTGCAGCTTTTGGCAGCGCCTGCCGGGACATTGCGCATAGCGGTCCTGTTGCAGGCGCTGTCTTTTTGCCTGCGCATTTCCGGTATCGTGGGCGCCATCGCCACTTTGTATCGGGCCTTCCTCTTGAAATCGATCCTCGCCCTCCTCGCCTTGTTCTTCACCCTGCCTGTCGCTGCGGCGCAATTGACCGTCGAGCTGGACCACGCCAGCAAGACCTGGCAGACCGCCGAGTTGCTCAAGCATCCGGATGCGCAAACGGTGCAGATAGTCGATGACGTTTCCTACAAGCGCAGCATGACCTATCGCGCAGTGCCCCTGGCGGTACTCCTACCGGGCCTTGACCCGCAGAGCCATCTGCAAGCGGTTGCCCTGGATGGGTTCGCCGCCGAACTCGCTGCTGCCCCGTTGCTGGAAACCCATGGCGCCCGCGCCTGGCTGGCGGTGGAGGACCCAGCCCACCCATGGCCCGCACTGGCGCCGGGCAAACCGAGCGCTGGGCCGTTTTACCTGGTGTGGACGGACCCGCAAGCCGGCCATATCAGCCCGGAGCAGTGGCCGTTCCAGATGTCCGCGATCAAGCAGTTGAAGACCGTTGCAGAGCGTTTTCCGGCGCTGTTGCCGGACCCGAAACTGGCCGCCGCCGATCCGATCAACCAGGGCTTTGCGCTGTTCCAGAAGAATTGCCTGGCCTGTCACCGGCTCAATGGCGCTGGCGATGCGCAGGTAGGGCCGGACCTGAATATTCCCTACAACCCAACGGAATATTTCGGCGGCGATTTCCTCAAGCGTTACATCCGTGACCCGCAAAGCCTAAGGCACTGGCCGCAGGCGAAGATGCCAGGGTTTGCGGCCAGTGTGTTGCCGGACAGCGAGTTGGATTTATTAGTGAGTTATCTGAAACATATGTCGGGGCGTAAACAACAGCCTTGAACCCAGAGCAGTCCCCCTGTGGGAGCGGGCTTGCTCGCGAAGGCGGTGGGTCAGTCAAAGATGTTCTAACTGAACCACCGCCTTCGCGAGCAAGCCCGCTCCCACACAAGCCCGCCCCACAGTTGCTCTGCTCCGCTCTGGAGATTATTGCTGCTGCACAGCAATCACCGGCGTCGGCGCCACAAACACCTTGGCATGCATCTGCTCATGCCCGCCGCCACGGCGCATGCCGCGCACCGGGCAGGCGTCGAGGTAGTCCAGGCCCACGGCCAGCTTCAGATGCCGCTCGGGCCGTGCGAGCCTGTTGGTCACGTCAAAGCTGTACCAGGCGTCATCCAGCCAGGCTTCGGCCCAGGCGTGACTGGCCAGGTGCGCGCTGTCTTCTGTGTACAAATACCCCGATACATACCGCGCGGGCACCCCCAGGCTGCGGGCGCAGGCCAGGAACGCGTGGGTGTGGTCCTGGCACACGCCCGCACGGCCGGCGAAGGCTTCGGCGGCGCTGGTGTCGACTTCGGTGGCGCCGGGTGTATAGACCATCGAGTGGTTGAGGGCCTGCATCAGGTCAATCAACGCGCTGCGGTCGCGACGTTGCTGGCAGTGTTGCCGGGCAAAGCCTCGCAGGGCCTCGTCGGCCTCGGTCAGGCGGGTGCTGCGCAGGAAGGGGAACGCCGACTGGCTCTCGTGTTCGGCCTCGCGCAGCTCGTCAATGTCCACTTGGCCACGGGCGCCGATAATGATGGCGTCGTGGGGTTCGTCCAGGGTCAGCACGTGCAGGATATTGCCGAACGGGTCCACTTGGGCGCGCACCGGGCGTGGCAGGTCGAGTTGCCAACTGAGGACGTGCTGGCGCTCGCTGTCGTGGGGCGTAAGGCGCAGGTACTGGATGCTGGCGCGAACCTGGTCGTCGTAGTGGTAGGTGGTTTCGTGGCTGATGGAGAGTCTCATGCGGCCTCCAGGTAGGAACTGTAGATGGCGTCGCCCAATTGGCGCACCAAGGGGATAAAGTCGGTCAGCCAGGCATGCAGGCCTTCCTCGAGGATTTCATCGATGGCGGTAAAGCGCAGGCGCGCGTCCATCTCGGCGGCCAGGCGCTGGGCCGGGCGGCCGTTGAGGCCGGGCAGGCTGGCGAGGATCTGGTCGATTTCCTCGCTGCAGGCGCGCAGCGAACGCGGCACATCGGCGCGCAACAGCAGCAACTCGGCGACTTGCCGCGCGCCAGGCGCATCACGGTAGATCTCGGTGTAGGCCTCGAACGACGACAGCGCGCGCAGCAAGGCGCTCCATTGATAGTAGGCGTGGGCCGTGCCGTCGGTGACTGCGGCAGCCTGGTCACCGGCCATTTCGTAGCGCGCATCCAGCAGGCGCAGGGTGTTGTCGGCCCGCTCGATAAAGGTGCCCAGGCGAATAAACCGAAAGGCGTCGTTGCGCATGATGGTGCCGTAGGTCGCGCCGCGAAACAGGTGGGAGCGCTCCTTGACCCACTCACAAAATCGGCTCATGCCGTAGCGGCTCAAGCCTTGCTGGGCGATATCGCGGATATCCAGCCAAGTGGCGTTGATGTTTTCCCACATGTCGGCGGTGATTCGCCCACGCACGGCATGGGCGCTGGCCCGCGCCGCACCGAGGCAGCTGTAGATGCTCGCCGGGTTGGCCGCATCCAGGGCGAAAAAGTGCAGCAGGTGTTCGGCGTGCAGTTCGCCGTGGCGCTCGCGGTAATCATCCAGGGTGCCGGTGATCAGCAGCGGCATCGCCAGTTCATGCAGGCCATCACCGCGCCCATCCTGGGGCATCAGCGACAGCGAATAGCTGACATCGAGCATGCGCGCGAGGTTTTCCGCGCGCTCCAGGTAGCGCGACATCCAGTACAGATCCGAAGCAGTTCTACTCAGCATGGCATCAGTCCTCCACCACCCAAGTGTCTTTGGTGCCGCCACCCTGGGACGAGTTGACCACCAGCGAGCCTTCGCGCAGCGCCACGCGGGTCAAGCCGCCCGGCACAACGCGGGTTTCCTTGCCGGACAAGACGAACGGGCGCAGGTCGATATGGCGCGGCGCGATGCCGTTTTCGACAAAGGTCGGGCACGTGGACAAACACAGGGTGGGCTGGGCGATATAGGCGTGGGGCTTAGCCTTGATGCGCGCGCGGAAGGCTTCGATCTCTGCGGCGGTAGACGCGGGTCCCACCAGCATGCCGTAGCCGCCGGAGCCTTGGGTTTCCTTCACGACCAGATCCGGCAGGTTGGCCAGCACGTGGGACAGTTCTTCGGGCTTACGACACTGGAATGTAGGAACGTTCTTCAGGATCGGTTCTTCATCCAGGTAAAAACGGATCATATCGGTGACGAAGGGGTACACCGACTTGTCATCCGCGACCCCGGTGCCGATGGCGTTCGCCAGCACGACGTTGCCGCAGCGATAGGCCGCGAGCAGGCCGGGCACGCCGAGCATCGAGTCGGGGTTGAACGCCAGCGGATCGAGGAAGGCGTCGTCGAGGCGGCGATAGATCACGTCCACCGCTTTGGGGCCGTCGGTGGTGCGCATGAAGACGCGGTCGTCGCGCACGAACAGGTCGGCGCCTTCCACCAGTTCCACGCCCATTTCCCGGGCCAGGAAGGCATGCTCGAAAAACGCGCTGTTGAAGCGCCCCGGCGTCAGCACCACCACGCTGGGGTTGTCCAGGGGGCTGGAGCTTTTCAGGGTGTCGAGCAACAGGTTGGGGTAATGGTCGATGGGGGCGATGCGCTGGGCAGCGAACAGTTCGGGGAACAGGCGCATCATCATCTTGCGGTCTTCGAGCATGTAGCTGACGCCGCTGGGGGTACGCAGGTTGTCTTCGAGCACGTAGTAGGTGCCGTCGCCATCACGTACGAGATCGACCCCGGAGATGTGGGAATACAGGTCGCGGTGCAGGTCCAGGCCCTGCATCGCCAACTGGTACTGCTCGTTGGCCAGCACCTGTTCAGCAGGGATGATCCCGGCCTTGATGATGCGTTGCTCGTGGTAAAGGTCGGCGAGAAACATGTTCAACGCTTTGACCCGCTGGATGCATCCGCGCTCGACAATCCGCCATTCGCTGGCAGGAATGCTGCGCGGGATCGTGTCGAAGGGAATCAGGCGCTCGGTGCCCTGTTCGTCGCCGTAAAGGGTGAAGGTGATCCCGGCGCGGTGAAACAGCAAATCGGCTTCGCGCCGGCGCTGGGCCAGCAGTTCAGCGGGGGTTTCGGCCAACCAGCGGGCGAATTCGCGGTAATGAGGGCGGACCTGCCCTGCCCCATCGTACATTTCATCGTAATAAGTGCGGATCATGCCGTACTCCTTGTCACCCGGACGCAAGAACCATCGCAAGGCCCGTGCCAGCGGCATAAACACTTAAAAATCAGTGAGTTGAATAAAAACAGAAATCCACCCGCACCGTCCTGGTGCGCAGAATGCCCGCTGTCCTGTCGTACGCTTCATCGCAATGCGAGCTTTGACTATCAACAGCATAGCCAGAGTTGATTTCACTGCCCGGCTACGCCGCCGGATAATCGCGCTCATCTGCTGAACCCGCTCCTTTCAGCACATCGCTCTTCCCTTTAGGCCACCCTCGCTGGGTGGCTTTTTTTTGGTGCTGAAAAAGGGTTCGCAAGTTCCGAAAAGTTTTCCTACGGCACAAACAAAATCGGCCGACCCAAAGGTCAGCCGATACGCTGTGTTTCTCATACTGCTACATGGGTAACCCACGCACCTCCTGCTTGACGCCCCAACCTTCGATAATCCCGCCCAGCGGTTCAACCACGGCTTCAAAGTCTTGCTCGAAGTCGCCTATGCCGTCGTAGGTGGCGAACATGATCTTGCTCAGTTCCAGGTACCAGGCACCATCGTCGCGCGCACTGACCTGGGCATTCAGGGATTCCCCACGAAACTCACCCGCAGCCCTGCGCGCCCGTTCCTCATCCGGGAAAATGGCGTAGAACTCGATGGGGTGAAAACGCGAGAAGTCGAAGCCGCCTTCTTTCATGCGGCGCAGAACGTTGGTGCTGATGTCTTCTTGATAGGCTGTGCTCATGAAAAGTGCTCCTCTAACCGATGGATAGACTTTCCGTGCTTCCCGGAGCCCACGCCGCAATGGCGTGGGTACTACGGCAATGACAACACCGCTGGAAAACAAGCATGTAGCTGACAAGACCAGACCTTAGCGATTCATTCGCTGATCTCGATTGCAGAGTAGCGCGAAGCTATCACCTCCACCAGAGGCGCTTTAATGGCAAGCAGGAAATGTTCAGGCGGCTGGCGAGATGTCGAGGATTTGAATGCTGTTCTGGTCTTTGAGGATTTTGACCGTTGGCTCGGGCTTGCGCCCCTCAAGATCATTGAGGTCGAGTTCGGCGGCCACCGGTACCAGCTTGTTGCGGATCATGTGCGCAGCGTCTTCAAGGCTGGGTTTTTCAGCGCAGGCGAACTGCTCCACCGAGGTCTCGCCGTGATCGTCAACGAAGGTAATTTTCCACGTTTGCATCGGTGCCTCCTCGATAAAGCCCGTGTATGGGCTCACATCTATCTGGACCTTGAGGGTTCGCCAAACGTTCCACTCAAGGCCGGAGACACCTGATCAACTGCGCTTACTTCTCAGCGTGATCCTTGAGGGCTTTCAAGGTGTTGAACGGCGCGTCCACCACGAACTTGTTGGCCAACCACGATGGCACGCTGCCGCCTGGCTCGGTGTGTACCTGATAGGTGACTTCGGTCAGGTTGTCGCCTTTGGGCACCAGCTTCCAGAAACCTTCGACCTGGGCGACACGCACATAGCCTTTGACTTCCGGCTGATAGGTGGGCACTTCCAGCAGCTTGCGGGTGAGCGTGCCATCGGCGGCCTTGGAGGTGGTGATCTCCAGGATGGAATCACGGTCGGTCACCGGGAACGGTGCCTTGAACTGGGTGTAGGTCCAGCTCTTGTCGCCTTCCTGCTTGAGCAGTTTTTGCGATTTGCACTCGTGAATCCAGGAGCAGGCGCCCGCCACGTCTTCTTGCAGTGCCTGGATCTTGGCCACCGGCGCCTTGATCGTGGTCACACCGCGATACGCCTTGTACTTGGAGCCGGCGACTTCGCTCAACGACACCTTGATCCCGTCTTCGTCCTTGGCGACCTGCCAATCCTCAGCCTGGGCAGTGACAGCAAACATCACCGTAAAACCGCACAACACAGCCATTCGTTTCAGCGAACCCATTGTTGTATTCCTTATTGTTGAAGTTCCGATAGTAAAGCCCATCAAGCCGCCGTCATCTGCTCCCACCAGCCGATCAAACGGATCGCATCGGCCTGGTCGGTGCCGCAGACCTCGATATCCGCCTTGAAATCACTGCACACCGCCGGTCGCTCCGGTTGCCCGAACAGTTGGCACAGCTGTTCGACCGACAGGTGCAGGCAGCGTTCGCCCGCCGGTTTGCCCTGTGGCATCCCGGGGAGTGGCGAACTGATGGAGGGGGCGATGCAGCAAGCGCCACAGCCTTCACGGCATTTCATGACCAGCAGGTCCTCGACGACTCAATGTGGATGGCCGGGCTAGAGTACGCCCTTAAACAGCCGTTTTAAAATGGTCTAACAGGGGTTTTTCGCAGAAAACAAAAGTGACTGACCAGTCTGCGACAGATGGTCGAAGGGCGCCGTCACGTTTGTGGGAAAAGTTTACTGCTTGAACTCGAATTCCAACGCTGCGCCTTCCACTTCACGGCGTTCTTCGTTGCGCAATTGCAACTTCATCTCATTGCTGAGCAGGCGACCGTTGATCTGGAAGGCGCTGTTGTCGGTGGGTTTCTCACCGAACATCGGCGGCAGCAAGGGCACGCTCTTGGGTTTGGGCATGGTGCCAATGGGCTGCAAGTGCCTGACCATGTCCGAAGGCAGGGACAGGTCCAACTGTGCCGGTGGCAATTTAGTCTGGGCCACTTCACTGGCGGACTTGCTGGCTTTCGCTGCGCGCTTTTTCACTGCAGGGGCTTTCTTTTTCGCCACCGGGGCTTTTTTCGCCGGCGTCTTTTGCTCGGCAGCGACAGGCGCGCGTTCCGTCACAGGCGCCGCCGCCAGCACGGTGCCGACGTTGCACAGGCTTAGCAGGCCAATCACCCAGACAACACGAAAAATAGAGGTCATATCGCCAACAGCATTAACGGCAGAGGGCCATATGCTCGCTTGTTGTGCGCGGCATGACAAGCGTGGTGATTAGCCCGCTACCGATCATGCCCCCGTTCCGGGGTTCAAAAGCCCGCTGCGGTTTCCTGGCACAACTGGCTGGCGAGCATCCCCAAGGTCATCAGCGCGCGCTCTGCCTCGCGGTTCCACGGCGTGCCGCAGTTGAGGCGAATACAGTGGTTGAACTGCTCGGTGTTACTGAATATCAACCCCGGCGCAATGCTGATGCCCTGTTGCAGGGCGCGTACGTGCAGTTCCTGGGTATTGACCCGCCCCGGCAAACTGACCCACAGGATAAAACCACCACTGGGGCGGGTCATCTGCGTGCCTTCGGGGAAATACTGCTGCACCGCCAGCTGGAAGGCGTTGAGGTTCTTGCGGTATTCCTGGCGGATGTAGCGCAGGTGGCGATCATAACCACCGTTCTCCAGGTAGGCCGCAACGCCCATCTGCGTGACGCTGCACGCCGAGTGGGTGCTGAACATCTGCAAGCGCTGGATTTCCTGCTGGTACTTGCCGGCAATCATCCAGCCGATGCGCACGCCGGGGGACAAGGTCTTGGAAAAGCTCGAGCAGTAGATCACCCGATCCAGGCGGTCATAGGCTTTCAGGGCCTTGGTGCGGCCGACTTCGAACATCAGCTCGCCGTAGATATCATCCTCGACGATCTGGATATCGAAATCCGAGGCCAGGCGCAGCAACTGTTTCTGCCGTTCCTCGGGCATGGTGCCGCCCAGGGGATTGCTCAGGCGTGTGGTCAGCACCAGGGCCTTGATCGACCATTGGTTGGCCGCCAGTTGCAGGGCTTCCAGGCTCATGCCGGACGCCGGGTCGCTGGGAATTTCGATGACCTTGAGGCCGAGCAGGTCAGCCAATTGCAGCAAGCCGTAATAAGTCGGCGATTCCGCAGCGATCAGGTCGCCGGGGCGCGTCAGCACCCGCAGCGACATCTGCAACGCGTCCACGCAACCGTGGGTGATCACCACTTCGGACGGGTCCACCACCACGCCCGCATCGCGCATGCGGATCGCCACCTGGCGGCGCAGCGGCTCGAAACCGGGGCTGAACATGTAGCTGAACGCCCGTGGGCTCTGGAAGCGCGTGACCTTGGCCAACTGCTGGTGCAGTGCGCGCACCGGCAAGTAATCGACACTCGGCACGGCGGCGCCCAACGGGAACACGCCTTCGCGGCGCGACTCGACCAATACCTGCTGGATGATGCTGCTGCGGGTGACCAACCCTGGGCGCTCTACACGGGCGATGTCTGGCGTCGGCGCGGTGAGTGCGGGCGTCTGGTGCACGTAGTAGCCGGACTGCGGCCGCGCGCGGATCAGCCCCTGGTCTTCCAGGTTGGCGTAGGCCTGCAACACCGTGGCGTGGCTGACGTTGAGCTGGGAGCTCATCTTGCGCACCGAAGGCACGCGCTCGCCCGGTTGATAGACACCGCGCCGGATATCCTCAGCCAATTGCTGGGCGATACGTTGGTAGAGCAACAGATTGGTCATGACGCAGCACTCGATTTCACGGGTATTTTATTTTTGTGTGAAACATACCGGCACAGTTTAGAAGTGTACGGGGACAGTTGCCACAATAGTCGAGCGCGGGCGGGAGTGACAGTAAAAACTGTAGGGGTGGTGAAGCGTTTTTTGGGTGTACACCAAACAAAATGTGGGAGCGGGCTTGCCCGCGATAGCGGTGTATCAGCAAAAACATCTTTGACTGACCGACCGCAATCGCGGGCAAGCCCGCTCCCACACAGGCTCGCTTTCACATTTGGATGGGTGTCTGGCTTTTAGCGAGCAGCGCCCAGTTGGCCTTTCTCGTCGGAGAACACAATCTCCACCCGACGGTTCTGCGCCCTGCCCCGCTCGGACGCGTTGGCCTCCACCGGATACTGGTCGCCATACCCTTCGACCTGGATGCGTTTTTCATCGATACCCAGGTCCACCAGCACGTCGGCCACCGATTGCGCGCGGTCACGGGACAGTTTTACGTTTTCCTGCTCGCCACCGGTACTGTCGGTGTAGCCCTCGATACGCACCACGCGCTTGGGGTTCAGTTGCAGGAACTGGACGATTTTCAACACTGTGCGGTTCGCCGAGTTTTTCAGCTCCGCTTCGCCGGTATCAAACAGCACGTCGCCCAGGGTCATCACCAAACCGCGATCGGTCTGGGTGGTGGTCAGGCTGGCGATCTGTTCTTCGAGCCATTTGCCCTGCTGCTGCACGCTGGTCAGCTTGTTTTCACGCAGGGCCAGTTGCAGGCGTTGGCGCTCCAGTTCGAGCTTGGCGCCCCGTTCGGCGTTGAGCGCCTGCTCGGTATGCTCGCGGGCGATGGCGCTGTAGCGCTGGCTCAGGTAAGCGTAATGCGCGACGTCGTTGCCGCTGCCCCAGTAGCTGGACAGGCGGTCGGCGCGGGCCAGGGATTCGCCGGCGCGGATCACATCCTTGGGCGCGAACCGCAGCACGTTGGCGTCTTCCTTGACCTTCTGGAAGTCGCTGCCCGCCTGCTGCAACGCCTGCTCACTGTTGGGATGGCTGGCACAACCGCCCAGCACCGCGCTGCTCACCAGCAACGCGCAGCTCAGACCACGAATCATCGGGCTCATTGGGCTTCTCCCAACTGCAGCTGCTTGCGCAGGCGCGTGATGCGGGTGTTAAGCACGTTCAACTGCTCCTGGCTCTTGCGGGTCAGCACTTGGGCTTCGGCCAGGCGCGCATCCAGCTCGGCTTGTTCGGCACGCATGCGCGCGTTTTTGTAGGACTCATCAGCCATGCTGCCCTGGGCCCGGGCGAATTTGGTTTCGGCCAGTTTCAATTCAGGCGATTCATCCGCGTTGGCACCCACGGCACTGGCTTGTTCCAGGGCTTGCTGGGTGAGGCGCATTTGTTCAATCGGCGCAGGATCGCTCGCACATCCCGCCAGAGCTACAACGGCGAGGGCCGCGAAAAGAGGTCGAAGAGTCACTGAAAATCCTTACTTTGCTGGGGTGCCGACAGGTTGCTGCAATTGCGCTTTCCAACGTTCCAGATTGCTCTGCAACGCAGCTTGCGCCACACCGGAGGCCGACAATTCTGTCATCTTTTTGGCCAACTGTCCGCGCAGCCACGGATCATTGCAGGCCGAGTTGTGGGAAACCGCCAGGTACAGGCCGGGCTGATCGACCGGCACTTCACGCGCTACCAGGTCATTGCTCATCCCCAGGGTCTGGGCCATGGCCATGCCGGAGTAACGTCCGGCGAGAACGTAGTCCACTTCGCCAAGCAGCAGTTTCTGGAAGGCCGGCGTCAAGCTGGGCAAGCGTTGCAGGGTAAGTTGCTGGCCGGCGAAGGTTTCGAAACCGGCGCTCAAGCGTGCACGCTCTGAGACCGCGCCCTTGTGGCCGTGCAGGTCGGCGGCGGTGGTGTAGGCCAGCACCGAATCCTTGCGTGTCCACACCAGATAATCGGTCTGCACCAGCGCCGGGTGGATGTAGTCGAGGGTGTCCAACTCGCCCAGGTTCAGCGGCGCATCGGCGAGGATGTCCATGCGCCCGCTGCGCACTTCGTCCAGGGCCAGGGAGCGTTTGCCGCCGTAGAGCAGGTCAATCTTCAGGCCGAGGTCCTTGGCCACTTGTTGCAACACATCGGCGGTGGCACCGATCAGACGCGTGGGGTCTTGGGGGTCGCGCCAGAGCAAAGGCGGTGCGTCCGGGCTGCCGGTGATCACCAGGCGTTCGCATTTGCCGGCAGCCAGCGTCAGGCCTGGCAGCAGCGTGAGGCCCAGCAGTACAGTCCAGCGACGCAATTCCATGGGGAAGCTCTCCAGCCAGTCAAAAAAAAGCCCGGTCACAAGGACCGGGCTCTTTATAAGTGAAGCGGCTGGATTAGACCAGCTTCTCCAACTCAGGTACGGCGTCGAACAAGTCCGCGACCAGGCCGTAGTCAGCCACCTGGAAGATCGGTGCTTCTTCGTCCTTGTTGATCGCAACGATCACTTTGGAGTCTTTCATACCGGCCAAGTGCTGGATCGCGCCGGAGATACCGACGGCGATGTACAGCTGTGGCGCAACGATCTTGCCGGTCTGGCCGACCTGCATGTCGTTGGGTACGAAACCTGCGTCGACGGCCGCGCGGGAAGCGCCGACCGCAGCGCCCAGCTTGTCGGCCAGGGCGTACAGGTGCTTGAAGTTGTCACCGTTCTGCATGCCACGGCCGCCGGAAACGACGATCTTGGCAGCGGTCAGCTCAGGACGATCCGACTTGGCCAGCTCTTCGCCGACAAAGCTGGAGGTGCCAGCGTTATGGGCAGCAGCGACGGCCTCAACGGCAGCCGAACCACCTTCGGCGGCAACCGGATCGAAACCGGTGGCGCGCACGGTGATGACTTTGACCGAAGCGGTCGATTGCACGGTAGCAATGGCGTTACCGGCGTAGATCGGGCGCTTGAAGGTATCAGCGCTTTCAACCGAGATGATCTCGGAGATCTGGTCAACGTCCAGCTGCGCGGCAACGCGTGGCAGGATGTTTTTGCCATTGGAGGTCGCGGCAGCCAGGATGTGGCTGTAGCCAGCGCCCAGCTCTGCGATCAGCGGGGCAACGTTTTCCGGCAGCTGGTGAGCGTACGCGGCGTTGTCGGCCAGCAGTACCTTGCTCACGCCAGCGATTTTCGCGGCGGCTTCAGCCACGGCGCCAGCGCCTTGGCCGGCAACCAGCACGTGAATGTCGCCACCGATTTTAGCGGCGGCAGCCACGGTGTTCAGGGTGGCCGGGGCCACGACCTTGTTGTCGTGTTCAGCGATTACCAAGATAGTCATGATTAGATTACCTTCGCTTCGTTTTTCAGTTTCTCGACCAGTTCAGCCACCGACTTGACCTTGATGCCCGCGCTGCGTGCAGCCGGCGCTTCAACTTTTACAGTCTTGTTGGTAGAGGCGGTGGAAACGCCCAAAGCTTCAGGAGTGACCGACTCAAGCGGCTTCTTCTTGGCTTTCATGATGTTTGGCAGGGACGCGTAGCGCGGCTCGTTCAAACGCAGGTCGGTGGTGACGATGGCCGGCAGTTTCAGGGAAACGGTCTGGGCGCCGCCGTCGATTTCACGGGTCACAGCTACGCTGTCGCCGCTCACTTCAACCTTGGACGCGAAGGTGCCCTGGCCGTAACCGGTCAGTGCAGCCAGCATCTGGCCAGTCTGGTTGTTGTCGCTGTCGATGGCTTGTTTGCCCAGGATCACCAGCTGAGGCTGTTCCTTGTCGACAACGGCCTTGAGCAGCTTGGCCACGGCCAGGGAGGTCAGGTCTTCAGCAGACTCGACCAGGATGGCACGGTCGGCACCCAGTGCCAGGGCGGTACGCAGCTGCTCTTGAGCAGTGGTAGGACCGATGGAAACCACGACGATTTCAGTTGCCACGCCTTTTTCTTTCAGGCGTACGGCTTCTTCCACGGCGATTTCACAGAAAGGGTTCATCGACATCTTGACGTTAGCAAGATCGACGCCGGAATTGTCCGCCTTGACGCGAACTTTCACGTTGTAATCGACAACGCGTTTGACAGCTACAAGAACCTTCATGGATTCCTCGTTACTCTCCGGTGAAAAGAAAGTCGCCTAGGCGAACCTGGCGGTTGATGCTCATCGGCACACAAGGGCACCTCCAAAAACGTCGGCGGATGACCTTGCTCACGGGAAATGATGACCGTTCGTCAGTGGTGACTGAGAGGTCATTCTTTATCGCAGCGTGTAAACTGCGCGCCCGAGTTTCGGCGCGCGTCACCTGTCTTGCTTTTGGACGTGCTCTTGAAACCTGCTGTCTGCCTACGGTAAGCGCAAAACCGACCGTATATTGACCGGAACGCCTATTCTGGTCAATACGGCAAAATAGCCAGCCATAAGCCGCGTTGCTTTGATTTACCTAGCCTGCGGCCAATTCAAACAAACGTTTGTATTGGACGCTAGCAGTGGTCTATATATAATGCGCCACCTAGAGAGAAAGGTGGGTCGGGCCTTCGCGCCAGACGACACCAAACCTCCACCCCATTAGAAAAAAAGCCTGTTGAGCCTTGAGTAGGAGATAACCTGTGGAACGCGAATACATGGAATTCGACGTGGTCATCGTCGGCGCTGGCCCGGCGGGCCTGTCTGCCGCCTGCCGACTGAAGCAGAAGGCCGCCGAAGCCGGTAAGGAAATCAGCGTCTGCGTGGTCGAGAAAGGCTCCGAAGTCGGCGCCCACATCCTCTCCGGTGCGGTGTTTGAACCCCGCGCCCTGAACGAATTGTTCCCGGACTGGAAAGAACTCGGCGCCCCGCTCAACACCCCGGTGGTGCGCGATGACATCTATGTACTGCGCAGCCCCGAAGCGTCCACCAAGGTTCCTGACTTCTTTGTGCCCAAGACCATGCACAACGAAGGCAACTACATCATCTCGCTGGGCAACCTGTGCCGCTGGCTGGCCCAGCAGGCCGAAAACCTCGGTGTGGAAGTCTACCCAGGCTTCGCCGCCCAGGAAGCGCTGTTCGACGAAAACGGCGTGGTACGCGGGATCATCACCGGTGACCTCGGCGTCGACCGTGAAGGCCATCCGAAAGAAGGCGTCTACACCCCAGGCATGGAGCTGCGTGGCAAGTACACGCTGTTCGCCGAAGGCTGCCGTGGCCACATCGGCAAGCAACTGATCCAGCGCTTCAACCTGGACAGCGACGCCGACGCCCAGCACTACGGCATCGGCCTGAAAGAAATCTGGGAAATCGACCCGGCCAAGCATCAGCCAGGCCTGGTGGTGCACACCGCTGGTTGGCCGCTGGACATCATGAAGAACGAAAACACCGGTGGCTCGTTCCTCTATCACCTGGAAAACAACCAGGTTGTAGTGGGCCTGATCGTCGACCTGTCCTACAGCAACACCTTCCTGTCGCCGTTCGATGAGTTCCAGCGCCTCAAGCATCACCCGGTGCTGGCCCAGTACCTGGAAGGCGGCAAGCGCATCAGCTACGGCGCCCGCGCCATCTGCAAAGGCGGCCTGAACTCGCTGCCGAAGATGGTGTTCAACGGTGGCGCGCTGATCGGTTGCGACCTAGGCACCCTGAACTTCGCCAAGATCAAGGGCAGCCACACCGCGATGAAGTCCGGCATGCTCGCTGCCGACGCCGTGGCCGACCGCCTGTTCGCCGACTCCGAAGGCG
The DNA here is from genome assembly GCF_017316265.1 of Pseudomonas sp. Marseille-Q1929. Lineage (NCBI taxonomy): Bacteria > Pseudomonadati > Pseudomonadota > Gammaproteobacteria > Pseudomonadales > Pseudomonadaceae > Pseudomonas > Pseudomonas sp. Marseille-Q1929. Next base: position 3,788 of record NZ_JAFLWU010000030.1, on the reverse strand, counting down.
GTGACGAGCTGACCGCTTACGTCGACAGCTTCAAATCCAGCTGGTTGTACGAAGAACTGTTCGCCAGCCGCAACTTCGGCCCGGCGATGCACAAGTTCGGCCCGATCATCGGCGCCGGCTTCAACTGGTTCGACCAGAACATCCTCGGCGGCAAGATGCCGTTCACCCTGCACGACACCAAGCCGGACTACGCCTGCCTCAAGCTGGCGAAAGACAGCCAGAAGATCGACTACCCGAAACCCGACGGCAAGCTGAGCTTCGACAAGCTGAGCTCGGTGTTCCTCTCCAGCACCAACCATGAAGAAGAGCAGCCGTGCCACTTGAAGTTGAAAGACCCGAGCATCCCGATCGGCACCAACCTGCCGCTCTACGATGAACCGGCGCAGCGCTACTGCCCGGCCGGCGTGTATGAAGTGATCACCAAGGAAGATGGCGAGAAGCGCTTCCAGATCAACGCCCAGAACTGCGTGCACTGCAAGACCTGTGACATCAAGGACCCTTCGCAGAACATCACGTGGGTTACGCCGGAAGGCGCGGGTGGGCCGACTTACCCGAATATGTAAGACCAAAAAAAGGCTCCCAGATGGGAGCCTTTTTTATAACTGACACAGTGCGGTCAATTGTGGGAGCTGGCTTGCCTGCGATAGCGGTGGTGAATCCAACACTGCTATCGCAGGCAAGCCAGCTCCCACATTGACCGTGTTGAGCCAGCAAGACCTACGCCGCCCGCTCTTCGCCGGGGTTGCGCTCGAAGTAGCGCTTGTACTCCCGACTGAACTGCGACGTACTCTGATACCCCACACTGTGCGCCGCCTGCGCCACGCCCATGCCCTCCACCAGCAGCAACTGCTGCGCCTTCAACAAGCGCAAACGCTTCAGGTACTGCACCGGCGACAACAACGTGCAGCGCTTGAAATGCTCATGAAAGGTCGACGCACTCATATGCGCATACCCGGCCAACGTCTCGATATTCAGCGGCTCGTCAAAATGCGCATGCAGGTGGTTCAACGACGTGGCAATCCGTGAAAACTGCCCTTGCTGTTCCACCAGCGCGCGCAACACATCGGCCTGCGGCCCGCGCAGCGCGGTGAACAACAATTCCCGCACCCGCGCCGGGCCCATGATCCGGCTTTCCAGCGGATCGTGCAGGCACTGCAACAGCCGCTCGACGCAGCCGCGCATGGCGTCATCGAGCACCACTGAGCTCATCGACTCCAGCGTCTGCGCCGTCGGCGGCGGCCCGGCCTGAATGCCCATGGCCATCACCAACTCGCCCAGTACCACGCGATCGATCCCCACCGTCACCCCGTACAGCGGTGCATCCGGCGCCATGGCAAACGTCTCGCATTCGAACGGCACCGGCATGGCCTGGATCAGGTAATGCCCGGCGCCATACTCCAGCGTGCGCGGGCCCAAATAGGCGAGTTTGCTGCCCTGGGCCACAAACATCAGGCTTGGCTCATAGATCTGCGGCCCGCGTGCCACATCGCAACTGGCGCGCAACACCTTCACGCCCGGCAGGTTCGTCGGGGAGAAACCGTCGCAGGGCGTAAGCCCCTCGATCAAGGAGACCAGCGTGGCGTTGGCGTCGAGATGGCGGGTCAACAACATGGCAAAAAACTTCGCGAAAAAGGGATGAGAGCATCATCGCAGGTCTGGCGGCACATAAATCCAAACACAGGGCACCTCCGGACGAATAGGCATGAGACTCGGAGCAATCGCCATGGCCGCTGCATGGCCCGGCGCGGAGAATGCGCCGCCTCTCCTGTGATTGCTTTTGCGAGGTTCCCCCATGTACACCGCCATCGGTTATGCCGCCCAGTCGGCCACCACTCCCCTCGCCCCCATGTCGTTCCAGCGCCGCAGCCCGCGCGTGGATGATGTGGCAATCGAGATCCTCTACTGCGGCGTGTGCCACTCCGATATCCACCAGGCGCGCAACGAGTGGGGCATCGCCGTGTACCCGCTGATGCCGGGCCACGAGATCGTCGGCAAGGTCACCGCGGTCGGCGCCAATGTCACTGCGCATAAAGTCGGCGACCTGGTCGGTGTGGGCTGCATGGTCGATTCGTGCCGTCACTGCGACGCGTGCAAGTCGGACCTGGAGCAATACTGCCTCGAAGGCCCGACCATGACCTACGCCACCCCGGACCGCGTCGACGGCAGCAACACCATGGGCGGCTACTCCGACAGCATCGTCGTCAGCGAGCACTTCGTGGTGAAGATCCCGGCCAAGCTCGACCTGGCCAGCGCCGCGCCGATTCTCTGCGCAGGCGTGACCATGTACTCGCCGATCAAGCACTACGGCATCAAGGCCGGCGACAAAGTCGGCGTGTTGGGCATGGGCGGCCTCGGCCACATGGGCATCAAGCTGGCCAAGGCGATTGGCGCCGAGGTGACCCTGTTCACCCGCTCCGCGAGCAAGGCCGAGGAAGGCCGTCGCCAGGGCGCCGACCATGTGATCGTGTCCACCGACGCTGAACAGATGAAAGCTGCCGCCGGGCACTTCGACTTCCTGCTAGACACCATCCCGGTGCAGCACGACCTCAACCCCTACCTCGACGTACTGCGCTTTGACGGCGTGCACATCCTGGTCGGCCTGATCGAACCGGTGGACCCACCGGTGAACGCAGCCAAGCTGATCATGGGCCGCAAAGTGCTCGCCGGTTCGCTGATCGGTGGCATTGCCGAAACCCAGGAAGTCCTGGATTTCTGCGCCGAGCACGGCATCAGCTGCGACATCGAGATGCTCGACATCCGCAACATCAACGAAGCCTACAGCCGCATGATCGCCGGCGACGTGAAGTACCGCTTTGTCATCGACATGGCGACCTTGAAAGTCTGATGGCGCTGGACGCGGAGCGTCCGGGGCGGCGTTCCCACGCAGAGCGTGGGAACGATCATCAGGCCTTCGCGCCCAACTCCGCTGACAGCCGGGCTGCGACCTGTTTGATCACAGGGATCAGCTCGGCCATTTTTTCCAGCGGCATGTAGGGCACGGTACTGGCGATGCTGATGCCGGCGACAATTCGCCGGCTGGCATCGCGCACCGGTGCCGCGACACAACGGATCGACGGTTCGTTGTCTTCCAGATCGAACGCAAAACCACCCACCACGTATTCGCGCATGCGCTGCTCGAACTGCGCCCAGGATTGCTCCGGGTGCTGCGGCCACTGCAGGCTTTTGCCGGCAACCGGCTGGCTCACTTCGTACAGGCGCTGCCACTCTTCTACCGGGTCATCCAACAACAACGCCTTGCCGATGCCGGTGCGCGCCAGCGGCATGCGATGGCCGACCCGCGAGCGCATTTCCGGGCCGTTGCGGCCAGGGTTCTTGTGCAGGTAGAGCACGTCGTCGTATTCGCGGATTGCCAGGTGGATGGTGTCACCGGTCAGCGCCGACAACTCGTCCAGGTACGGCACCGCCAGGGTCACCAATGGCAGTTCTTCGCGCGCCTGGAAACCCAGTTCGATCAGCTTCGGCCCCAGCAGGTAACCGACTTGCGGCACCACGCGCAGGTAGCGCTCCTCCACCAGGCAACTGGCCAGGCGGTGGGTGGTGCTGCGGGTGGTGCCGATGCGCTTGGCAATCTCTTTGAGATCCCGCGCACCGGCCGCCACCGCATGCACCACGCCCAGGCCACGGAGCAGGGGCGGGGGCTGTCCCTTATACACCACTGACGCCGCCGACGAAGAGGAGAGGGGAGGGTTCGGGGGGTGCCGTATCATTGAAAAAAAAAAAAAAGAAGAGAGTGCGACGCGAGTGATGTGTAGGAAGAACGAAAGAAA